>VFZS01000521.1 GCA_016871095.1 Acidobacteriota bacterium | reverse complement strand
CAGCTCGACCGCGCCGGCCACCGCCAGCAGCTCCTCCTCGGCGTCCAGCAGGCTCAACTGACAGCCGTCGCAGGAGGCGAACTTGAAGACCGCGACGCGGGGTTTGGGTTTGCCGTCAGAGCTCATGGCGTTCCATCCAGGGCCGCAGTTGCTCGTAGGAGAACACCGGGCCGTCCTTGCACACGAAGTAAGGCCCCAACTGGCAGTGCCCGCAGGAGCCCACCGCGCACTTCATGTTGCGCTCCATCGACAGGAAGATCTCCGAGCCGGGCACGCCGCGGGCCTCCAGTTGCCGCACCACGAACCGCATCATCATCTCCGGTCCGCAGATGTAAGCCACGGTCTGGGCCGGATGCAGCCGCAGGTGCCGGAACAGGGTGGTAACCACCCCGACGTTGCCGCGCCAGCTCGTGCCGCCGTAATCCACGGTGGCCAGCACCTGGGTGTCCGGCTGGCGCGCCCACCCC
This sequence comes from Acidobacteriota bacterium, assembly GCA_016871095.1. Classification (GTDB taxonomy): domain Bacteria; phylum Acidobacteriota; class Terriglobia; order Bryobacterales; family Bryobacteraceae; genus VFZS01. Next base: position 3,759 of record VFZS01000521.1, on the reverse strand, counting down.
GCCAGTTGCTTGCGGAACAACAGGTCCTTGGGGCCGCGGGCGCCATACAGAACCATCAGACGGACGAAATCGTCGCGCCGCCGCAGGACATCCAGAATGGCCGGGCGCAAGGGCGCCAGCCCGATGCCCCCCGCCACCACCAGCACGTCCTTGCCGCGGGCCGCATCCAGCGGCCAGGGCCGCCCGAAGGGCCCCCGGACGCCCACCGCCTCGCCCGGCCGGCGGCTCACCAGGGCGTGGGTGGCCCGGCCTACCGAGCGCACCGTGTACACCAGCCGGGCGGGGTCGTGGGGATCCCCGCTGATGGAGATGGGCAATTCCCCCACCCCGTATACGTAAAGCATACTGAACTGGCCCGGCGCGAAGCCTCCCAGGGACTGCCCGTCGGCCGGCTCCAGGGTCAGAGTGAAGGTGTCGTGCGTCTCCTTGTCCACCTTGGCAACGCGCGCCGCCAGCGGCGTCATCAGGGGAGCCGCGGCGCAGCTCATATCAGCTTGACTCCCCGCGGGGCGTACAGATCCATCAACTGGATGCGCGTGTCCTGGAGCCGCCCCGACACCACCCGCAGCAGCGCGCGCATGAGCAGGTAGCCGAAGCCGTGGTCCTGCTCGCAGATCTGGCGCAGACGCGTGGCGTCGAAGGCCATGGCCCGCACCGGCTCCAGGGTGCGCGCCTGGAAGTGCTTGCGGTCCTCCATCAGCAGCGAGGACCAGCCCAGCTCATCGCCCGCGGCCAGCGTCGTGATCCGCATGATGCGCCCTGGGGCCGAAACCTCCAGCGCCACCTTCCCCTCCAGAATCAGGTAGAACATCCCGCACTCGTCCCCTTCCCGGAAGACCACCTGATCGCGGGTGAACTGGACCTCGTGGGCCAGCTCCGCCATCTTCTGGATATGCGGGGGCTTGAAACCCTCCAGAAAGGGATGCTCCCGCAAAACCTCGTACAAGCTCTTGGTGTCCATGGCTGATTTGCCCTCGCACCTCATTCTATCCGCCGCGGATGGCGGCGACTTCCGCGGTAATGTCGATGGCGGCCGGGCACCAGGTGATGCAGCGCCCGCAGCCCACGCAGCCGAACGTGCCGAACTGATCCACCCAGGAGGCCAGCTTGTGGGTCAGCCACTGCCGGTAGCGCGACTTGACCGACAGCCGCACGCTGCCGCCGTGAATGTAAGAGAAGCTCTCAGTGAAGCAGGAATCCCACTTGCGCTGGCGCTGGGCGCGGGCCCCAGCCACGTCGGAAGTGTCCTCGACCGTGGTGCAGAAGCAGGTGGGACAGACCATGGTGCAGTTGCCGCAGCTCAGGCAGCGGGCCGCCACCAGGTCCCACTCCGGATGCTCGAGGTTGCCCATCAGCAGCCGGCGCAGGTCGGTAGTGTCCAGGCTACGGGTGAGCTGCCCCGCCGTGGCGTCGATGAGGGAAGCCGCCTGGGCCAGTTCCTCAGGCCGGGCCTCCCGGTGCCCGATCGAGGAGAGCACCTCGGCGCCGGCCTCGCTGCCCGCCTCGACCACAAAGCGGTGTCCCTCCGGCCCGGCCAACTCAGTCAGAGCCAGATCGAAGGCGCCCTGGAGGCGGGGGCCACCGTCCATCGAAGTACAGAAGCAGGTCGCCGACGCCCGGGTGCAGTTGACGGCCACGATGAATACGTTGCGGCGCCGCTCCGCATAGACGCCGTCCACGTAACGGTCCTCCAGCAGGACGCGGTCCTGGATACGGATGGCCGCCAGGTCGCAGGCGCGGACCCCCACAAACGCCCGGCGCACCGCCGCCGGCGGGGCGCTCAGCACCTTGAAGGAGTCCCCATCGCGGGCCAGCTCGCAAAGCTGGATATCGGGCGGGTGAAGGAATCGCTTCCAGCTTTGCGGTCCCGGCCCGAAGCCGAATACCGCGCCGTCGTCGCGGCGCTCCAGATAACAGCGGCCCGGCTCCTGCCGGTCGGTCCAGCCGGCGGGCAGATCCTCGACCCGTTCGATCAGGTCCAGCACGACGGCGCCATCGCGGAGAGTGGGGCCGATAACCTCGTAGCCGCGGTCGCCCAGGGACGCCACCAATTGGGCCAGGCCGGGCAGTTCCATCACCACAGGCACGCCGACAGAGAGCGGAATAGGATCCATCACAGCCACCCTGACTCTGAGTGCGATGACGCACCGGCAAGCGGTCTTTGACTCACGATAACGGAGAGCATACTCGTTTCCAAACTCGAGCCAAGTGTTATCAGCAACCTACGGTCTCCCTACACCTCTTGCCTGGGTGATATCGCGCCACTCGGCCATCCAGCCCGCAGGCGGCCGGTCCGTTTGCGTCAAATCACACAGCCACGACTATGGCTGATGCCGCTTCGCTTCGTAGTCCTCGAACCGCTGCCGGTACTCGTCGTAGCCCGGCCGCCCCATCAGAGCGTAAGTGTAACGCTTCCCCAGTTCCACACCCTCCTGCACAAAAGCGTCGATGTTCATCAGCTCGCCCGTGAAGGCCGTCTGGAACTCCATAAGCTGTAGAAAGGCGCCCAGGTGCTCCTCGTCGAGGCGGTCTAAAACGAAGTTGCAGTTGGGCTGGTTCACCTCCACCAGCGCGGCCTCGGTGGAGCGCCGCTCGACATCCAGCAGTGTAGCCAAGCTCTGGCCCGCAAGGTAATCAAAGGCTTCAGGCCCCATTCGGGTGTCGGGGATGGCGCCGGGATCGGGTGAGTCGCGGACCGTCCAGAAAGTGAACACCTTATCCTTGGGCCCTTCGATGTAGAGCTGAAGCTGGGAGTGCTGGTCGGTGACACCGAGGGCCGCCACCGGCGTCTGCCCCTGGTGAACGATGGTCCTGGCGCGGTCGAGTTTCTTGCCCAACGATTCCGCCCAAAGCTGCCGGAACCAGAACGCCGTGCCCCACAAGCGGTTCGAATATGGGAACACTACCTGGGTGGTCTTCTTCCTGCGCTTGAGCAACAGCCCGTGCAGCAGGGCGGAGCGCAGCGCGGGGTTCCGGGTGGGGTCGGGGATCCAGCACTGGCGGGTCATCTCGGCCGCCCCTTCGAGCAGCTTCTCCACATCGAGACCCAGGAGCGCCGCGGGCACCAAGCCCACGCTGGAGAGCACGCTGAAGCGTCCGCCCACGTTCTTGGGGATTCCGAAGCGCCGATAGCCTTCCCGCCGGGCCAGGGTGTCCAGGTCGCCTTTGCCGTCGGTAGTGATGGCGGCGATCCGGCCTGCCGCCTGGCCTCCCAAAGCCCGCACCAGCCAGTCCCGCACGATGAGAAACGCGGCCAGCGTCTCGGCGGTGCTGCCGGCCTTGGTGATAACCAGCACCACGGTGCGGTGAGGATCCATCACCTCCAGCGCCGCGCCGACGAAGGTGGGGTCCACATTGTCGAGCACGATGAGCCGGGGGTGTTCGGGGGAAGGCGGCTTCTGCACCGGGTGAGGACCGCGCAGAGCGCAGTCCAAGGCCCAGGCGCCCAGCGCGCTGCCGCCAATACCCAGCAGGCAGACGGTGTCGTAGGCGCCGCGCAGCCTGGCGGCGTACTCCAGGATCTTGGCGGGACTCTCGTAGGGCAGGTGGGGAAAGCCGACCCTCTTGTCCGGGTCGGGCGCTTCCTGCTCGGCGATCTCCGCGAAAGCCGCCACCGCCGCCTCGGCGCGGCTGCGTGTCTGCTCGATCTCCTCGGGTTGGAGGCCATCGACCGGGCCCACCACCCGGGCCATCAGGTTGGTGTCGTCAAAGTGGATGTGGAAGGGCATACTGAATCCGGGGCACAGGCCCTTCTGCCCA
>VFZS01000520.1 GCA_016871095.1 Acidobacteriota bacterium | reverse complement strand
CTGGCGAAGGCCGGCCGTTGAGCTATAGGATAGCCTCGCCGAAAAGAAGGAAGGCCCAGGCTCATTCTTTTGACGAGAAATCCTGGACCTTCACACACGCCGCAGCCTGACGGCTTTGGCCTGCCGTACTGTGGCTGCTCCCGGGGCGGGTGTCCAGCGTCTTCTCGGCGCTTGAGCGATGGCGCTGCGAGAAGACTGCCGGCTGTTTTACTGCGCCCGATGTGGGCGACGCATTGCCGTCTGCTCGCAGTGTGATCGTGGGCAGATCTACTGCCAAGATCCGTGCGCCGGCATTCGGCGGCGCGAATCGGTGGCCAAGGCGGGCCGCAAGTACCAGAACAGCGTCAAAGGGCGGCGCAACCACGCAGCCCGACAGCAGAGGTATCGCCAACGCAAGCGTCATCCGGCCGACCGGCCCTTGTGCGAAAAAGTGACGCATCGGGGTAGCCCGCAACCGGGATCCGGCACGACGGTGACGCACGAGCCTGAGCCCGGCCATGAGCCGGAGCCAGGCGGGGAGCGACCGCACGGCTCCGAGACGGTGCAGTGCTGGTTTTGTCGGCGCTGGTGTCAGCCCCGGATCCGCTGGCGGTTTCTGGGGCGGCGCCGCAGCCGCCGCCGGGCCGCTCCCCGGGATCCATGAGCCCCGACTGGGAAAGGAATCAGATCGTGATCTCTGCAGAGCTCGAAGCCGAAATCCTGCGACTACACCACGCCGAGGGCTGGACCATCGGCACCATCGCCACTCAGATGGGACTGCACTGGGGCACGGTGGAACGGGCCCTATCGCGCAAGGGTATCAGCCTGCCGCGCACGATTCAGCGGCCGTCCATGATCGACCCGTTCGTTCCGTTCATCCTGGCCGTCCTGCAGAAGTTCCCGCGGCTGACCGCCAGCCGGCTCTACTTCATGGTGCAGCGGCGCGGGTATCCCGGACAGCAGAGCCACTTCCGCCATCGCATCCAGAAGATTCGTCCGCGCCCGCCAGCTGAGGCCTACCTACGGTTGGCGACCTTGCCCGGGGAACAGGCGCAGGCCGACTGGGCTTCCTTCGGCAAGGTGCTCATCGGTAAAGCCGAACGCTGGCTGGTCGGATTCGTGATGGTGCTAAGCTATTCGCGAAGGATCTATCTGGAGTTCTTCCTGGACCAGCGCATGGAGAACTTCCTGCGTGGCCACCTGGAGGCCTTCTCGGCATGGGGCGGGGTTCCCAGGGTGATCCTCTACGACAACCTCAAGAGCGTCGTGCTGGAGAGGTTCGGCGATGCGATCCGATTTCATCCCAGGCTCTTGGCTCTGGCGGCTCACTATCACTTCGAGCCAAGGCCCGTCGGGGTTCGAAAAGCCAACGAAAAGGGCCGCGTCGAACGCTCGATTTCGTATATCCGCCAGTCATTCTTTGCCGGCCGTTCCTGGAAAGGACTCGCCCAACTCAATGAAGAGGCGCGCCAGTGGTGCGAGACCCTCAGCCTGGGACGGCCCTGGCCCGATGACCCCACCCAGACGGTTCGCGCCGCCTTCGAGCGGGAGCAACCCACCTTGATGCCCCTGCCGTCCAACCCCTTCCCGACCGAGGAGCGGGTCGAAGTCACCATCGGCAAAACGCCCTATGGCCGGTTCGACGGCAACGACTACTCGGTGCCACACCAATGGGTCCGATGCGTGCTGACCGTCGTGGCCGATCGCGACCAGGTCCGTTTCCTGGCCGGCAACGACGTCGTCGCCGTTCACCGGCGCAGCTACAGCCGCCACGAAACGATCGAGGATCCCTCCCACGTCGAGCAGCTGCAGGCGGCCAAGCGGCAGGCCCATCAGCATCGCGGCCAGCATCGGCTCTTCGCGGCGGCGCCCAGCTGTCAGGGCCTGCTGGTGGAGCTGGCCCAGCGCGGAGACAACCTCGGCAGCGCCACCACCGCCTTCCTGCGGCTGCTCGACCGCTATGGAGCCAGCGAGCTGGAGGCGGCCGCCGTCGAGGCTCTGGCAGCCAACAGTCCTCATCCCCATTCGGTGCGCCTCCTTCTGGAGCGTCGCCGCCACGGCAATCCTGCGGCGCCTCCCCTGCCCATCGTCCCCCCTGAGGATGCCCCCTGGAAGCACATCCAGATCCAGCCGCCGTCTCTGCGCCCCTACGCTCAACTCAGCGACAACAACCATCCCCAGCAGCAGACACAGGAGACACCCCATGATGAAAGACAACCGATCGGAGATTGACCGAGCCAGCAAACTGGGCTTCCACGGGCTGTGCGAACACTGGGAGGAGGTCAAGGCCTCCCCCTGGGTCGGTCAACTGCTCGACTGGGAAGAACAGCAGCGCTCTCAGCGTAGTCTTGAGCGGCGCATCCGAAGTGCCAGGATCGGCACCTTCAAACCCATGGCCGATTTCGACTACAGCTGGCCCACCTACATCGACCGTGACCAAATCGACGATCTGTTCGAGCTGTCCTGGATCGGCCAGATGCAGAATATGGTCCTGATCGGGCCCAATGGCATCGGCAAGACCATGATCGCTCAGAACGTCGCCTACCAGGCTGTCCTGGCCGGCCACACCGTGCTGTTCTGCTCTGCCAGCCGGATGCTCAACGATCTGGCCACTCAGGACGGGCCCATGGCCCTGGAACGACGCATCGGACGCTACTCCAGTCCGGGACTTTTATGCGTCGATGAGGTCGGATACCTCTCCTATGACACACGGCTGGCCGATCTGTTCTTCGAGGTGATCTCCCGCCGCTACAACCATCGCTCGATCCTGGTCTCCACCAACAAGGACTTCACCGAATGGAACACGATCTTCCCCAACGCCGCCTGCGCCGTCACCATGATCGACCGGCTCGTGCACCACTCCGAAATCATCAAGCTCGAGGGGGAGTCCTATCGACTCAAGGAAGCCATGGAGCGAGCGGCCAAGCGGGCTCAGGAACGCGCCGCTCGTAAGAACAAGACAACAACCGCCAAGTCCCCGCGAACCCAGCAAAAGTCACCTGCATGCACATGACTTCCTCAACCCAGCCAACAACCGGGCCCGGAAAGCTCCCATACCAGCCTTGGCCCGAGCCCGCACAATCGGCGCTGTTCAGCACCCTCGATGCCGCTCTGAGCGGAGTCGCCGACGTCCTCACACCCATCTGTCTCCAGATCGACAATACGTCCCAGGCTTCCACCAGGCATGCCCTTGAGGAACGCTACATGCTCCTGTCGATCCTACGTTCCTCGACGCGTCTACAGATCGCGCTCGCGCAACACGCCAGGTTCATCGAAAAACGCATCCCGTTCTGACCCCCTCGCCCGGTTCCACCGGGCCCTGCGCACCAGACGGGTCACCGCGCCGATCACCCACCCGCAGCGTTCACATCAGGAGGCTCTCCGTGCAGGAGAGCCTCCGCGCTTCTTGCCCAACGACATGAGCGCCTCGCAACCCGCCGTCGCCGCCCCGGCCTCCCCCCCCACCCAGACTCCCGCTTCGGCCTCGCCCAGCGCCCCGCTATCCCTGCGTGCTGACCGCCCTCCCCAGTCCCTCTCCGCCATATTCCTTCCGTTCCTCGCCGCCGCCGACAGCAGGTTCTGCACCATGCGCACGTCCCCGTCCTGCGACGCGATGTGGCCCGTGCACATCACCTCTTGCGGTACCGGCACGCGCAGCCGCGCCGAGAGCATGGCGAGGAAGAGGGGGAGATCGGCCGAGAAGCCGGAGATCTCCAGGCCCACATCGAGCTGCGAGGCGGCGGCCAGATTGACGGCTGAGATCTCGAACCCGCCCGGCGCCAGGCCGAGCAGGCGACAGATGCGGTGCACCAGGGGCAGTACCGTTGCGCGCGCATGCTTCTGGGTATCTTCCGAGAACCGCACGGGACCGGTGAAAGCCACGCCCTCAGGCAGTGGGGGCTCGGTCCAGCAGGTGAGGATGCCCGTGATGGTGGCCACGGGCGCGGCCTGGCTCGGGAAGACCAGGCGGGTCCTGGCCCGCGCGACGATCGCCTCGGGGTCTGGTTCGCGTCTCATGCTTCGATCTCGATGGAGATCGACCCGCTCGTCACTCCGGGATACAAGCGCAGGATGACGTCTCCGGCGAGGAACCGCTCCTCCCGCAAACATGAAGTCTGCGGGAGGCCTGACCAGAATCAAGATCTTGCGACGCTTTGGGTGCATCATCCTCGCCCGCCGGTCAGCAGGGGGGAAGGGCTTCGGCCTTCCCCCCCGCCTTCCAGAAGCGTGGGTCGTTGCCGTTGAACCCGAGGGCAGCA
>VFZS01000519.1 GCA_016871095.1 Acidobacteriota bacterium | reverse complement strand
ATCCACCGCCAGCATCACCGCCGAACCGCCGTGCTGTACGATGCTGCGGCGGATCTCGAATCCGTCCGGCGCCACGGCGTGTTCCTCGGTGACGCGGAAGATGGGGTTTCGTATCACTTCGCGGGAGCTGAGGATCTTCATCGCGACTCCTCGACCTTCACCGCTCCGAACTTCTCCAGTGGAGGAACCAGCTTCTCGGCGTCTCCCACCACCACGATGGCCGATGCCTCCGGATCGAAGTACTTCGCGGCCGCGGCTTGCAGGCGATCCAACTGGACGGCCCGCACGCGGGGCCCGTAGTGCTCCAGGTAGCTCAGCGGCAACCCCATCAGCCGGATGCCGGCAAGCTGGCTGGCCAGGGCGTCCTGGGTCTCCAGGCGAATCACAAACACGCCGTTGAGGTAGTTCTTGGTGGCGGCCAGTTCGCGAGGGGAGACTCCGCGCTGCCCCAGGCGGCGCATCTCGGCCAGTACTCCCTCGAGCGCGCGGGGGAGCACCTCGTTGCGCACCTGGGTGATGACGCTGGCCAGGCCCGAGTCCCTCAACGGAGCGACCGCCGAGTGCGCGTCGTAGGCATAGCCTTTCTTTTCGCGGATGATGCGGAACAGGCGCGAGCTGGCGCCGCCGCCCAGGACATTGTTGGCGGCCAGCAGCGGGAAGTAGTCGGCGTGCGCGCGGGTGACGGCCAGGCGGCCCACCCGTATGTCGGCTTGCACCGAGCCGGGGCGGTTCACCACGGTGATGCTGCGCTTGGGCCGGGAGAACCGCGCGCTCGGCGAGAGCGGCACGCGCCGCCCCTTCCAGTCGCCGAAGCGGGCACGGATCAGCTCCAGCGTTTCCCGGCGCGAGGGCAGCGATCCGAGCAGGATCAGTACGGCGTCATTGGGGGCCAGGTGCCGGTCCCGGAACGCCGTCATGCCCGCGCGGCTCAGTCGCGCGATTGACTCCAACGTCGGATCCTGCCGGCAGTAGGGATGCGGAGCGAACAGCACCTCGACGAACTTCTCAGCGGCCAGGAAGTCGGCCTGGGAGCGCTGGGCCAGCAGCTCCTGCCTGCGGTTCTGCTTGCGCAGCGCGACCTCGCGCGGGGGGAAGACGGCACTGCACGCTACGTCGGAGAGGAGATCGAGCATCTGGGGAAGCGGGCCGGCCAGCGCGCTGGCGGCGATGATCAGGGCGTCGGGGGTCGAATCGGCCTTGATCCCGCCTCCGATGGCGGCCATTTCCTCGGCAATGCGCCGCGCCGTGCGGGTCTTCGTTCCCTCGGTCAGCAGGGCGGCGGTGCTCTCGGAGAGGCCGGGCAGATACGGCGGATCGAACTTCGAGCCGGCCTGAAATCCCAGCCGGGCCGTGACCAGGGGGAAGCGCCGGTCCTCGACCAGCACTACTTCCAGGCCGTTGGCCAGCGTGGTTTCGAAGACCGGGGGCAGCTTGTAAGGCTCAAAGTCCGGGGTGCGCGGCGGGCGTGTGGGGTTCATGGTTCACTCCGCTCAACCGCTCCCTGACGGTCGCGGCTCGGATCCTTCGCTGGCACGATCTCGAGCACGGTGCGCCGGCGGGGCGACAGCCACTGGCGCGCGGCCCGCTGGATTTGGCCTCCAGTCACGGCCAGCAGCACGTCGAGCTCGGTGTTGAGGTAGTCCGGGTTGCCGTCCAGCATTTCGTACTGAGCCAGCGCCGCGGCGCGGCTGCGCGAGCTCTGAAGCTGCCGCACGCGGCCGGAGCGCAGGAAGGCCCGCGCGCGGTTCAGCTCCCGCGGCGGCACGCCCTGGCTGGTGATCTCGCGAATCTCTTCTTCGACCTGCCGGGCGATCTGCCCGCCGCGGTAGTCCGGCTTATGCAGCAGGAATATGCCGTAAAGGCCGGGGTCCTTGTAGTCGGCCGGCCCGGCGAAGGGCCAGCCCAGGTTGGCCTCGTACTGGATCACCGACTTGCGGCCCTTTACCAGGCGCTGGTAGAAGCGGGAGCTCTCGCCGGCGGTCAGCACGATGTCCAGCATGGCCAGGGCGTAGAAGTCCGGCGAGCGCCGCGGGGGGCCGGGATAGCCCATGACCAGGGCCGGCACCTGGGCCAGGGGATCCTGGAACACATCCGCGCGGGGCTCGACCGGCGCAGGCTCCGAAAGGTCCGGGCGCGGCGGCTGCGGGTGCGGCGGGATGTCCCCGAAGTAATCCTCGATCAGCTTGCGCGCTTGGGCCGCATCCAGGCCGCCGGCCAGCGCCAGGACGGCGTTGTTGGGCGCGTAGTAGGTGCGGAAGAACCGGCGCACGTCGGCCACGGTGGCGGCGTCCAGGTCCTCGAAGGAGCCGATGATGGAGTGGCTGCTTTGCCAGTTGCGGAAGGCCAGCTCGGGCCAACGCTCGACGATGGCCCGGGCGTAGGGCCGGTTGTCGATGGCCAGGCGCCGCTCCTGCTTGACCGCGTCGCGCTGGTTGTCCAGGTTGGCGCGGTTGAGCTGGAGGCCGCGCATGCGGTCGGCTTCCAGCCACAGCCCCACGGCCAGCTTGTGGGAGGGCAGCACCTCGAAGTAGTCGGTGAAGTCGGGATGGGTGGAGCCGTTCAGCGCTCCCCCGTTGGACTCCACCACCCGGAAGTGCACCCCCTTGGGCGCGTTCTTCGAGCCCTGGAACATCATGTGCTCGAACAGGTGCGCGAATCCGGTGCGACCGCGCTCCTCGGCCCGCGCGCCCACATCGTAGACCACGTAGACGGTGACCACGGGCGTCGAGTGATCCGGCGACAGGACCACGCGCAAGCCGTTGGGCAAGGTGAATCTCTCGATGGCAATGCGGTATTCGGCGGGCATATCAGCTTCGGCGCAGAGCCTCCTTGAATGCTTTGAGCGTGAGCGTGTTGACGATGTCGGAGCTTTCCAGCCAGCCGCGCCGGGCCATCTTCACCCCGTAGCGCATGTTCTCGAGTTGCTTGGGGTGGTGGGCGTCGGTGGATATGACGAAGCGCGCCCCGCGGGCTTTGGCCGCGCGCAGCAGGGTGTCGTACAGGTCCAGGCGCTCGGGGGCGGCGCTGATCTCGAACCACACGCCGCGCCGCGCGGCCTCCCGCGCCACCTGCTGGAAATCGCAGGGGCAGCTCTGGCGCACCAGCAACTGGCGTCCGGTGGGGTGCCCGAGAATACGCAGGTGCGGGTTTTCGAGGGCCTTCAACAGCCGGCCGGTCATCTCGGCTGCTTCCATGTTCATGTAGCTGTGCACGCTGCCGATGACGATGTCCAGCTCGGCCAGGGCATCGTCGGCCAGGTCCATCGAGCCGTCCTTGCGGATATCGCACTCGATGCCCGCCAGCACCTGGATGCCCAGCCCGCGCTGGTTGAGCTGGCGCACCTGCCGCGCCAGGGCCGTCACCCGGGCTTCGTCCAGGCCGTGAACCATGGCCAGGGCCTTGGAATGGTCGGTGATGGCCAGGTATTCGTAGCCCAGCCGGCGGGCGGCTTCGGCCATCTCCTCGATCGAGGCCCGGCCGTCGCTCTCGGTGGTGTGCATGTGCAGGTCGCCGCGGACCTCGCCGTCCTCGACCAGCCGCGGCAACCCGTCCTCGGCTGCGGCCTCGATCTCGCCCTGGTTCTCGCGCAGCTCCGGTGGGATCCAGGCCAGGCCCAGCTTCCGGTAGATCTCCTCCTCGTCCGCGCCCGCCACCTTCTCTTCGTCCTTCAGGCGGAACAGGCCGTACTCGTTGAGCGTGAAGCCCAGCTTGAGGCAGCGCCCGCGCAGCGCCACGTTGTGGTCCTTGCTGCCGGTGAAGTACTGGAGCGCGGTCCCGTAGCTTTCCATGGGGAGCGCGCGTACGTCCACCTGGATGGGCGGCGAACTCACCCTGGCGCTGGCCTTGTTGGCGCCGTGCGCCAGGACCTCGCCGATCGCCGGGTGGGCCGTGAAGCGCTCCAGAGCCTTCTCGGCGCCGGGGCCGGCGACCAGGATGTCCAGGTCCCCGACCGTCTCCTTGCCCCGGCGGTAGCTCCCCGCCGCGGTGACCTTCTCGACCCCCGGCGTCTTCTCCAGGTAGGGAACCAGCTCCCCGGCCACCTCATCGGCGAAGCTAAGCAGGAACCGCCCCGCGCTGTGCCGGTAATGGGCGATCGAGCGGAGGACCTTCTCCTCGAGCTTGGCCCCCAGGCGCGGCAATTCGCGCAGCTTCTGGTCCCGGCACACACGCTCCAGGTCGTCGATGGTGCTCACCCGGTAGTGTTCCCACAGCCGCGCGATGGTCTTAGGCCCCAGGCCCTGGAT
>VFZS01000518.1 GCA_016871095.1 Acidobacteriota bacterium | reverse complement strand
CCGCGCCCGGAGCCCGCGGCAGGTAAGCCGGCAAGGATGCCGGCTCGCAAGCGTGGACGCTCGCCCCACCAAAGGCTCCAGAATCTTCGCGGCGCGCAAAGAAACTCAGCGAGTGTAGTACAGGGCCGTGGCGGGGATCGTGGCGCAGAAGCCCGCCGGTTTACGGGTTGGATTGCGCCGGATAGCGGACCACGGTGAAATTGCGGAGCGTCACCGTCTCGAAGGTCGCGGCGTCCATGTGCGCCAGCAGGTCGATGGTCAGCGGGGTGGCCAGCGAGTCCGAGGCCTGACCCACGTCCGTGGCGAAGCCGGCCAGCGTTCCCCAGCTCTGCATGCTCCATTGCGCGCCGTCCGAGTGTATGCCCGCGTCGACTTTCCCGGTGAGTTTGGATTCCTCCATCGGGGCGCTACGGGTCACCATGGGGCTGCCCCCCCAGCGCACTTCGATGGTGAAGCCGGTCTCAATGCCCTCGTGGGAGAAGTCGAAGCGGATGTCCACCCGGTCGCCCGGCTTCAGGAAGCCCGCGGGGAAGGTGCAACTTCCCAGGCGCGTGTGGGTGGTCGAGTTGGTGCTTCCCCCGACGCTGGAGCACAGCACCTGGGGCAGGGTGTGGGTTCGTCCCGCGGCAACCTCTTTGCGCGCCTGCTGCGTGGTGTTGTACCAGGAATCGCCGCTGTTGCGAACACTGGGATCCGTGGCCGCACCAGCCTCCTGCCAGGCCGATTGGCTGGCGGACCCGGCGGCGCGCACCGCCACCGCCCCCACCGTCCCGCTCGCGCTCACGTAGCCCACTTCCGCGCCGGTCGAACTCTGCCAGCTCTGCAACGGCTGCGTTCCCTGGCTCTGGCCGGCGCGTACGCTCAGGCCGGTCACTCCGGTTGCGGGTGTGGCATCGTAGACGAATAGTGTGCTCAGCCCCAGGTTGTTCCCCACCGAGAGCCTACGGTTAGAGTTGTCCCAAGCCAGCCGGGTCGCGTTCTGCGCCAGGTTGCCGGCCCCGTCCACGAACGGCACCGCCCCCTGAGGGAATCCCGTGAACAGGCACGCGTTCCACACCGCGTCGGAGCCGTTAGAGATCAGGCAGCGGTTGGCCGGCCCCAGCGCCAGTCGACGCCACGTCGGGGGCAGCGTGCCCTGCGCCACGATGACGTCCCCGCGCGCCGGAGTCCCGGCCGTGGTGTCGTTGTGGTTCTCGCCCAGCAGGGCGTGCCCCGCCGGCGGCCGCAAGTCCGACAGCCGGGGGTCCTGCGAGGTGACGTAGCGGTTGGTGGCCGAGGGCGCGCCCGAGGTCCCACCCAGTGCCGCTTTCTGGTCCGCCGTCGGGTCGTTGGCGTTGGTGTGGGTCGGGAAGTTCAGCGCCAACTTGAATTCCTGGATGCCCGCGTTGGCGGCGATGTTGAAATCTGAGATCACCCCCTCGGCGATCTGCGGGTCGGGGTAGTTGCCGGTCAGCGCCCCGCCGGCCTGCGTCAGCGGCGCCGCCCCTCCGGCCAGCCGGTAGAAAGCCTGGAGCAGGTCCCCCACCTGAGGCGTGGCCGCCGTGGCGAACGTGATCACGTTGCCGCTCAGCGTGTAGTCTGTGGTCGCCCGTTGCAGCAGGCCGTTGCGGTAGAGCTCCAGGCTGGTGGACGGATTCGGCGCGTCAGCCAGCGTGAAGATCACGTTCGACCCGTTGATCAGACCCGCCGGAGTCTCCCCGTCCACGAATCCCGGCGCGACTCCGCCCCCCGTCCCGCACGGCCCCGAGGTCCCGTCCACGCGCACGCAATCGGTGACGTTGCCGCTCACGGCTTCCAAAGTCCCATCTGCGCCGATGTAAGCCGCCCGTGACGGAGCGTAGCCGGCGCCTTTCACCGGCCGTAACGCCAGCGCCTCATCCAGCCCCACCACGTCGGTGATCTGGATCTCTCCCGGCGGTGGCGGCGGCTCGGTGCCGCCAGGCTGCGACGCGGCCACCCGCACGTCCCTCAGCTTCAGCGGCGCCGTGCTGGGCGGCACCGCCCAGGTCTCCGAGAACTGGATCCGCCCGTCACTCGAATACCGCACCGTGTAGGTGGCCAGCGGCGTGGCGTTGGTGGTCGGAACCAGTTGCACCCGCAGCACGCCATTGATCACCGGCACCGTCAGGCTGTGCGTGGCGATGGCCGACAGATCCACCGCCTCGAAGCTCTTCCACTCGATGAACAGGGTGCCGTTGAACGCCGTCCCATCCGCCTTGAACAACATGTCTTGAACGGTGGTCAGGGGCGGGACCGCCCACAGGCTCACCACGATCCACAGCGCCAGGATTCCACTGAAGCGACGGGCCTTCACGATTTACCTCCCCAGAATGCGATGCGCCGGTTGGTCCACCGGCCCGCTTCAGTGTAGCCACCGTCTTGGAGCGCCACGCCCCTGTCCGCAGCGCCCTCCGCTCCTAAGTGAATGGGAACACGTGGCTTTAAGTTCCCCTGATTTCCCTCTGAGCCTTGTGACTGACGCCTCCCGCCCCTTCTCTTCAGACCCAGGGGTGGGCCCTTTGCCTCTTGCCTCTCGCCTTCCCCCTCAGTGCCAGCCGCCCTCGGCGGTGATCCGCTCCGCGTTCAGGTAGGGCCGCAGCGCCTCCGGCACGATCACACTGCCGTCGGCCTGCTGGCAGTTCTCCACTACCGCCACCCAGGTGCGCCCGATGGCCAGCCCGCTGCCGTTCAGCGTGTGCGCGAACTCGCTCCTGCCCTGGCCCGATTTCATGCGGATCCCCGCCCGCCGCGCCTGGAAGGCCTCGAAGTTCGTGCAGGAGGAGATCTCCTTGTACTCGCCCAGCCCGGGCAGCCAGACCTCGATATCGTAGGTCTTGGCCGAGGCGAATCCCATGTCCACCGTGCACAACACCACCGTGCGGTAGGGCAGTCCCAAGCGACGCAGGATGTCCTCGGCGTCCCCAGTCAGCGTCTCCAGTTCGTCGTAGCTCTGCTCGGGGCGCGTGAACTTCACCAGCTCCACCTTCTGGAACTGGTGCTGCCGGATGATGCCCCGTACGTCCCGCCCGTAGGAGCCGGCTTCGCTGCGGAAGCACGGCGTGTAGGCGCACAGCTTGATGGGCAGCCGCTCCGCCTCCAGGGTCTCGCCGCGGAACAGGTTCGTCACCGGCACCTCGGCGGTGGGTGCTAACCACAGGTCGTGCCCCTCGCAGCGGAACAGGTCCTCGGCGAATTTGGGCAACTGTCCGGTGCCGTACAGGCTGGCCGAGTTGGCCAGGAACGGCGGCAGCACCTCGGTGTAGCCGTGCTCGCGGGTGTGCACGTCCAGCATGAGGTTGACCAGCGCCCGCTCCAGCCGCGCCCCCACGTTCCAGTACACCGCGAACCGCGCCCCCGCCACCTTGGCGGCCCGCTCCAGGTCCAGGATGCCCAGTTCCGGCCCCAGGTCCCAGTGCGCCTGGGGCGTGAACTCGAACTGCCGCGGCTCACCCCAGTGCCGCACGACGACGTTGTCTTCCGAACTGCGCCCCGCGGGCGCCGATTGGTGCGGCAGGTTGGGAATCCCCGCCAGCGCCTGGCGGAAATCCTCGTCCAGTCGCTGCGCCTGGGCCTCCAGCGCCGCCATCCGCTCGGCCATCTCGCGGACTTTCTCCTGGCGCTCGGTGGTGTCCACTCCCTGCTTGCGCAGCTTGCCGATCTCGGCGCTCTCGGCGTTCTTGCGCGCCCGCACCTGCTCGGCTTCCGTGATGGCCGCCCGCCGCTGAGCATCCAGCTCGCGGAATTTCTCAACCTCCAGCGCGAAGCCCCGCCGGGCCAGCCGCTCGGCCACCGGCTCCAGGTTCGCCCGGAAAAACCCTAGATCATGCACCCCTTCATGCTAACAGGGCCGCCCGGCGTTTTCTGCTTCCATGACACCCCCACTTCGCGTATAATCGCCCTGTAAGGAGGTGCACATGCCTGCAAAGAAGGCTCCAGCCAAGGGCGGCTGCAAGACCAAGAAGGCGCCCTGCAAGAAGAAGTAGCCGGGAGGGGCCGGGCTTGCTCGGCCCCTGCCAGTCCATCGGCTACACTGTCACTGTGAGGCGTTGGACCGATGGCCCCTCAGAGTACCCTCCAGGCTGCCCCTGAGGTCCTTCCCAGATTCGCGGGGCTTGATGCCGAAGACCTCCTCAAAGCCTTCCGCGTGATGTATGCCTCCCGGCGCCTGGACGACCGCGAGATCCTGCTCAAGCGGCAGAACCGCATCTTCTTCCAGATCAGCGGCGCCGGCCACGAAGCGGTGTGCGCCGCGGCGGGGA
>VFZS01000517.1 GCA_016871095.1 Acidobacteriota bacterium | reverse complement strand
CGTCCTGAGCCCCAGTGCGGATGTGCCGCGCGAACAGGCCGCGCGGCTGGCGCGGCCCGTTGCCTTGATCGAGGCGGGCACGCGCATCGGCGCAGCCGCGGCGGAGGAAGCCAGGAAGCTGGCTGCCCCGCAGGGCGTCACAGTAACCGGCGCGGCGGTCGCGCAGACGCTGCCCGGCGAGGTGAAGGAGCCGCTGGCCGGAATCCGCTCGATGGGACGCAGCCAGGTTACCGTGCCCTCGTCCGAGCGGGCCCTGCCCGTGCTGGCCAGCTATGACGTGGTGGTGGTGGGCGGCGGCACCGGAGGCGCGCCGGCGGGAATCGGCGCGGGGCGCGCCGGCGCGCGCACCCTGGTCATCGAGTACCTGCACGGGTTGGGAGGAGTAGGCACGCTGGGGCTGATCTCGTCCTACTACTGGGGCTTCCGCGGCGGGTTCACCAAGGAGGTCCCCGGCGAGAAGACCTGGAACCCGCTCCAGCGCGCGGAGTGGTGGCGGAGGACGCTGCGCGGGGCGGGGGCCGACATCTGGTTCGGCGCGATGGGTTGCGGCGCGTACGTGGAGCGCGGGCGCGTGGCGGGCGTGGTGGCGGCCACGCCCCAGGGCCGCGGCGTGGTCCTGGCCAAGACGGTCATCGACTCGACCGGCAACGCCGACATCGCGGCGGCCGCGGGGGCCCAGACCATGTACACCGGCGCCGACGAGCTGGCCCAGCAGGGCACCGGCTTGCCGGGCGTGAAGCTGGGCGCCGGTTACACCAACACCGACTTCACCATCACCGACGAGCTGGACATGCTGGACGTCTGGCACCTGCTGGTCTACGCCAAGACCAAGTACGCCTCGGACTTCGACTTCGGCCAGCTCGTCGATACCCGCGAGCGCCGCAGCATCGTGGGCGACTTCGTGATGAGCCTGCTGGACCAGATCAACGACCGCAGCTACCCCGACACCATCGCGATCGCCTACTCGAACTTCGACACCCACGGCTACACCGTGGATCCCTACCTGCTGCTGGAGCACCCCGACCGCAAGGGGTTCACCATGAAGGTTCCCTACCGTTGCCTGCTGCCCAAGGGACTGGACGGCATTCTGGTGACGGGGCTGGGCGTGAGCGCGCATCGCGACGCGATTCCCATGATCCGCATGCAGCCGGACGTCCAGAACCAGGGTTACGCCGCCGGGCTGGCCGCGGCCATGGCCGCGCGCGGCGGGCGCGGCACGCGCGGCATCGACATCCGCGCGCTCCAGAGGCAGCTTGCCCAAGTCGGCATCGTCCCCGAGAGCGCGCTCACGGAGACGGATTCCTATCCCCTTCCCAAGGAGCGCATCGCCGGTGCGGTGAAGGACTTGAAGGACATCCCCGCGATTCTGACGCAGCCGGAGGTGGCTTCGCCCCTGTTGCGCCAGGCATACCAGGCCGCCGCGACGGAGAAGGACCAGCTCGCTTACGCGCACATCCTGGCGGTGCTGGGCGACGCCACGGGCCTGGAGACGCTGACCGCGGCGATCCAGGCCGAGACCTGGGACAAAGGCTGGAACTACCGCGGCATGGGCCAGTTCGGACCGGCCCTGAGCCGTCTGGACAACCTGATCGTGGCCCTGGGCCGCACGCGGGACCGGCGCGCCGTGCCGGTCATCCTGAAGAAGCTGGCGGAGCTCGACGACAAAAGCGAGTTCTCCCACCACCGCGCGGTGGCGCTGGCGCTGGAGGCCATTGGAGATCCCGCGGCGGCCGCTCCGCTAGCCGCGGTGCTGGGCAAGCCCGGCATGCGAGGCCACGTCATTGACCAGGTCGAGAAGGCGCGAGAGCGCACCGGTCCCGACCGCAACGAAACCCATACGCGCGCCCTCTCGCTGCGTGAATTAGGCCACGCCCGGGCGCTCTTCCGGTGCGGGGACCGGGACGGTTTGGGCAAGAAGATTCTCACCGAGTACACCACGGACCTGCGCGGGCACTTCGCCCGCCACGCCCACGCGGTGCTCGAGGCGGCGCGCTGAGGTGAGGGACATGACTCGCAGAACCTTGCTTCGTTCGGCTCTGCTCACGGCAAGCGCGGCGCTGGCCAAGGCCGCGCTGCCCAAGACCAAAATCACGCGCATACGTTTCTACGTGAACCCGCGCACGCGCCCCATCATGAACCAGAGCTTTCACATCGTCGCGGTGGAGACGGACGCCGGCCTGACCGGCATCGGCGAAGGCGGCAGCAAGGACACTGTCGAGCAGTGCGCCGCCATGCTGATCGGCGAGGACCCCTTCCGCATCGAACACCTGTGGCAGCTAATGTATCGCGGTTTCTTCTACCCGGCCGGCCGCGAGAAGCTGCACGCGCTGGGCGCGCTGGACCTGGCGCTGTGGGACCTCAAGGGCAAGGCTTTGGGCGTACCGGTGCACCAGTTGCTGGGCGGGCTGACCCGCGAGCACATCGAGTGCTACTCCACCGGCTTTCCCCGCAAGGGCACGCTCAAGCAGACCGCGCGCGCCTGCATCGAGGCCGGCTTCCGCGCCTTCCGCACTTCGGTGGCCGATCCCGGCCGTGACATGCCCTTCAACTCGCGGCAGATGGTTGACCGGACCTTCGCGCAGTGCCAGGAAATCCGCGAGGGCGTGGGCGCGGAGGGCGACTGGGCCATCGACTTCCATACCCGGCTGGACCTGGCCGACGCCGTGCGGCTGTGCGGCCTGATCGAGCCTTTGAACCCCTGCTTCGTCGAGGACCTGGTGCGCTCGGAGAACCCCGGCGTGTACCGCACCCTGCGCCAGCAGGTGAAGGTGCCCATCGCCGTGGGCGAGCAGTTCGGCGACCGCTGGGACACCAACGATCTGATCGAGCAGCACCTGATCGACTACACCCGCGTCACCGTACCCAATACCGGGGGGCTCACCGAGTTCCTGAAGATCGCGGCATTATGCGAGACGCACTACGTGGGCCTGGTTCCGCACTTCACCGGCCCGGTGGCCGAGGCTGCGCTGGTACACGCCTGCGGGGTGTTCTCCGGCCCGGCGCTCATGGAGATGACGGGCGCGGGGCCGCGCGAGGAGCCGCACCTGCCGAAGCACTTCGACTTCCGCAACGGCAAGCTGTGGCCCAACGAGCGCCCGGGCCTGGGCGTCGAGTTCGACCCCAAGCGGCTTCAGTTGGCCGCCGAGATCACCGAGCGCGCCCGTCCCATCCCCCTGTTCCGCCGTCCCGACGGCTCCATCACCAACTGGTAGACGAGTGTCATGTGCCCGAGACGCCGCTACCATGCCAGCGGGGCCACTCGCTTACGCTCGTGGCTCGGAATCGGCATCCGAGCCGCGACCGTCAGGGAGCGGTTGCGCAATCGACTAGTTCGCTGCGTATAGCGCGCGGGCCGCCGTCCGCCTGCGAACCTGCCCAATCATGTAGTAAACTGGCCCCCTTGTCAGTCCGGGAGGCTGATCTATGCCGACACGTCGTGATTTCCTCGCCGGAGCCGCGGCCGCCGCTCAGAAGGGCGCGCGCGGCTCGAACGCCGTCGAGTTGCGCACCCACGAGTGGTTCGGAGACCGCCCGGAGCGCTTCGAGTTTCCTCCGGGCTGGCGCATCTCGATCCAGCATATGAGAGGACACCAGGCCCGCCCGCTCACCTCCGCCGAAATCAAGCGGGCCATCGAGAACCCGGTGGGCACGAAGCCGCTGCGCGAGATCGCCGCGGGCAAGAAGACCGTCACCATCGCCTTCGACGACCTGACCCGGCCCACTCCCACCTGCGACATCGTCCCGCACGTGGTGGCGGAGCTGCGCGCGGCGGGCATTCGCGACGAGAACATCCTGTTCGTGACCGCTTACGGCTGCCACTACCAGATGAACGGCATGGAGGTGGCCAAGAAGTTGGGCGAGGAGGCCGTTCGCCGTCACCCCTGGATCAACCACAACATCTGGGAGAACCTGGCCGACCTGGGCGTCACCAAGGCCGGCAATCAGATCCTGGTGAACACCTACTACGTCAAGGCCGACGTCAAGATCACGCTGAGCGGCCTCAAGGCCCACGGCACGCCGGGCTACGGCGGCGGTCCCAAGCTGATCCTGCCCGGCATCTGCGGCATGAAGACCATACGCTACATGCACCGGGAGATCAAGCGCGCGCAGCGGCCGCGCACCAGGGACGGCATCCCCATCTACTACATGTGGGACAACGAGCAGCGGCAGGACATGATCGAAGCCGCCCGCAGGGTGGGCGTGGATTTCAGCGTCCAGGTCGTCTACAACCAGGACCGCCGCTCGGTGCACGTGGTGGCTGGCGACATCGTC
>VFZS01000516.1 GCA_016871095.1 Acidobacteriota bacterium | reverse complement strand
CTCGACTGGGACCAGGACGGCCGCGACGACATCCTCACTGCGAGTTTCCTCGGTATCCACCTTGTGAAGCGCGACCGCCGCGGCGGCTGGCAAGTCACCAAGCTGGCCAAGGGCAGTCCCGCGGCGTGGCCCAACTGCGGCGCGAGCGAGATCACCGCCGGCCGTCTGGGCCGGCGCCGCTTACTGGCTTCGATCGAGCCGTGGCACGGCAACCAGGTGGTGGTCTACACCGGGCACGGCCGCGAGTGGCGGCGGCAGGTGCTCGACGAATCGCTCGACGGCGGCCACACCATCCAGGCGGCGGATCTGGATGGGGACGGCAATGCCGAGCTGATCGCCGGGGGCCGCGGCAAACCCTTCAGCACGTACCTCTACAAGGCGGACGATGCGAAGGGGGCGCACTGGACGCGCGCCACGCTGGACGACGGCGGCATGGGCCCGGCCGCCTGCGTAGTGGCCGACCTCAACGCCGACGGGCGGCTGGACATCGCCTGCATCGGCGGCTCCACCCTCAAGTGGTACGAGAACGTGGGGGGCCGGGCCTCACCGTAGGGGTTCAGGAGGAAAGGTCCTTTGCCGCCGTACCCGTAACCGTCCGGCGGACCCATGTGTGCTGAACTCGGGTCTGAGAACACAGCCCTTTACTCGAAACCGATGGGGGTAAGATCCGCCTGAGGCGGGGAAGCCTCACCGCTCCCGGATCAGCTCCAGAAGGGCGTCGTTCCATCCCTCCGGACCTGGCTGCCGGGTCGGGATGCCGCGTGGAACCGCTTTCTTGAGAGCTGCCAGTGCGCGCGAGCGGATGAGCACCGGCACATCCACCACCTGTAGGAAGGGAACGTCGTTCAAACCGTCGCCCAAACCGATGGAGGTGAGTTGCCCGTGCACCTTCGCGAACAGTTGGACGAGCGCGCGGACGGCCACGGCCTTGTCATTATTGCCGCACACGTGGTGAAAGCGTCCGCCCCGGGTCCAGCGCAGGCCCTGTTCTTTGACAGCGGCCAGCAGGCGGCGGGTGCACCGCTCATCCAGGATCTCGAACGGCTCATCGTATTCCCGCTCCTTGGCGAGCGCCGCTTCCTCCAGCGGCAGGCCGGAGGCAGCGGCCACTTCCTGGACGCTCATGGCGTGGAAAGCGGCCACCTGGCACCCGCTGGCTTTGACGGCCGCCTTCAGCCCCGCCACCAGGTCTCCGTAGCGCGTACCCCACTCCAGAACCTCGTAACCGTCGCGCTCCAAGGCGCTGGGCGCCGTAAAGGGGAAGTACCCGTGCGGCACGCAGGCCGCTCCGCCGTTCTCGACCACGAAGGGATGGCGGTTGCCCAACCGCCGCCGCAGCGGCAGCACCTCGGCGCGCGTCTTGCTGGTTACGAACACCCACGGCGCCCCCAGCCGCTCCAGCCGCTCCAGTGCCGGCCGGGCGGCATCCCAAGAGTAAGTCCGTTCGTCCAGCAGAGTCCCGTCTAAGTCGGTGAACACTACCTGCATGGCCTTTTCAGGATACGCCTTCGCCGACGCGCCGTCGATCACCCCGGGCCGGTAGCCAATAGCGATAATTACAGTAAGTCGAGTGTGGCAAGGTGACGGCATGAACACGATTCGCATTCTGGTGGCCGACGATCACGGCATTGTCCGCAAGGGTCTCCGGCTGCAACTCGAGCAGCACCCGGGCTTCCAGGTCGTGGGCGAGGCCGCCGACGGCCGCGAGGCGGTCCGGCTGGCCGAGGAACTCGAGCCCCACGTCGTGCTCATGGACATCGCCATGCCCAGCCTTAACGGCATCGAGGCCACCGCTCAGATCGTGAAGCGGAACCCTCGCATTGGGGTCATCATCCTCAGCATGCACTCCGACGAGGCCTACCTGCTGCGCACGCTCACCGCCGGCGCCAGGGGCTACCTGCTGAAGGACACCGCCGACACCGACCTGCACCGGGCCGTCCAGGCGGTGGCCGACGGCAAGCCCTTCTTCAGCCCGGCCATCGCCAAGACCTTGCTGGACGACTACGTGCACCAGTTGCAGCAGCGCGGCCTTCAGGACTCCTACGCCCTGCTGACCGACCGCGAGAAGGAGATCCTCCAACTGCTGGCGGAGGGCAAGTCCAACAAGGAGGCGGCCAGCATCCTGAACCTCAGCACCTACACCGTCGAGACCCACCGCAGCCACATCATGCAGAAGCTGGACCTCCATAACTCCGCCGAAATCGTCCTCTACGCCGTCCGCAAGAAGATCATCGTCTGAGGTCCCGCGTGGCGCGCACTCTCGGTCCGCAACCCCGGTCTCGGGTCTGTGTGAGCTGCCAGCCGCTCACCCGCTGGCGCTCACGCGCACTCCCTGGCGCCGGGCAATCTCGATCAGGGCGCTGGAGTCGTCCTCCTCCCAGCGCTTCTGGCCGCAGGGGATCGGCTCGATGCGGCTGTCGATGCGGGCCGCGATCCGCCACAGCCGGCCCACCAGCCTGCGGTCTTTCAGGTGATCGAATTGCGGGGACACCACCAGCAGGTCGATGTCGCTCCACGGCCCTGGCTGGCCCGTGGCGTGGGACCCGAACAACACCCCGAACCTGACCGCCAGACCCTCAGCCTGGAGCGCCCGCAGGTACTCGCGCACGCCCCTCAGCACAGACTCGTCAACCATCGATAGACCTCCTCGGCGCCACCCAAATAGGTCTGAGCCTCCTCCTGCGTGGGCTCTGGCGTCAGCGATTCCGGATACCGCCCCTCCAGATGAAAGGCGTTCATGTCAGCCAAAACGTCGCTCTGCTCGGGGCTGGGCCTGAGTTCTGCCACCTCGGCCAGCCGCACCAGGTTGTGGATCTTGGGGGCCATCTCCCGGGTGCGCCGGCACACCAGCGCCTTCAGGAGCTTCTCCAGGGCCAAATGAGCGAAGAACAGCCCGTGGCGTGATCGCCCGTCGCGAACCAAGTCCACAGCGACCGCCCAATCCTCTTCAGCGGACTGCCGCCAGTGCTCCACCTGTTTGGCGATATCCAACATGCTGCCCAGCTTCATCGGCCCGTCGCAGGCCCTTTGATCCGCACATCTGCACTTATACCAAACCTGGACCGGGCGCACTGCGAACAATCGGCTCGGTGCCCTACGGTCGGGACTGCCGCCATCCCGCCACAGCTCTCCGGAGATGGAACTCCCAAGTGGGATGCAGGCTCAGCCTGTCGCCCGAGTGAATGTCGTGTTCCACTAAGACCAAATCCGCGTTCCGGAGCTCAAGCAGCGCAGATGAAAGCACGGTTGATGCCTCCTGCTTCGAAAGACCGAAGGTATCGCTGAGACACCCCCTGACAGCAGCCTTCCCGACCTGCTGCCCGCCTTGATCGACCAGGCATGCCAGCACCCTTCGTGCAGCCTCCGACAGAGCAACCCACTTCCCTGAGAAGACGTCGTCACCACCGCCGGGGAACGACTCCGCAACCAGCCATGACCTGACAGCCTCCACAACACCCTCTGCATCAGGCATCGGAAGGGCATTCACAATCAGCGCCGTCATCGCGCCTTCCAGCTTGACTCGCGGGTCCTTGAAGACCAGGATCGGGATCCGCCCATTCTCCAGGAATTGGCGATACGCTAACACCGCAACCTCCTGGTTCACCCATACAGACGACCGGTGCCCCCACTCGGAGCCGCACCCGTCGATGACCGTGCCACGCTCGTGCAGAAAGAACAGTGCGCCTGAACACCTGCGCAACGCATCGAAAACGTTGCTCCCGAGCGCATCGAGATCATGGACACTCTCCGCGAAGTATGCCTCGAACCCGGGTGTCGCATCGACTGCGGCCTTGACTGCGCGGCCCAGGGACTTCTCTTCGTCCGTCAACTGGCCGCAGCTAACGAATATGAGCTGATTACCCGTTGCCGATCCCCTTATGCCTTGCCCGGTTCCGCCCTCATTCTACCTCAGCCCGGACCGCCGCCCACCGCGTAGGCCCCGCGCCACCGGCTGAAGGGGGTGCCAGGGCCCGTCCGATTTGGCGAACTCCCCCCGCACGCCCTGCGTATGATTGGAATGGTACAGTAAAGATGGCTGGAGGAACCCATGGGGCTTCGTGATTTCATCGTCAAGCAGTTCATTGACGTCATCCAGTGGAACGAGTCGGAAGACGGCGTGCTCGCCTGCCGTTTCCCCATGCGCGACATGGAGATACAGAACGGCGCCAAGCTCACCGTGCGGGAGTCGCAGGCCGCGCTGTTCGTCAACGAGGGCCGCGTGGCCGACCTGTTCGGCCCCGGCCTGCACACCCTGAACACGCAGACCTTGCCCGTT
>VFZS01000515.1 GCA_016871095.1 Acidobacteriota bacterium | reverse complement strand
CTCTCCGATTCCCCCATGCGGAACCATCCGCTGACGCCCATGACCGACCCCAACCTGGTGACGCATCTTCAGAGCCAGACGCGCCGCCCGGTGGGGTTGGTGTCCCATCCGGTGGTGCGCGCGGGCACGGAGCGCATCCGCCAGCGCTTCGAGGAGTTGCAGCGGCAGGGCATGACCATCGCCATCCTGGATTGCCTGAGCGACGAAGACCTGGAAGCGCTCTGCGAGGCCGTGGCGGCGCTACCGCTGATCACCGGCAGCTCAGCGCCCGCCATCAAGCTGCCCCGAGTGTGGCGGCGGAGGGGCTGGTGGCAACCCGCGGCGTGGACGGAAGCTCGTGCGGAGCAACGGCCGGGCCGCGGCTTCCTCGTAATCGCGGGCAGTTGCTCGGAGGCCACGCGGCGGCAGAACGGCTGGCTCGAATCCGGCGGCGCGCGGGTCATCACCCTGCCAGGCGAGTGCCTGGCCGAGGGACACATTTCCGTCGAGGAGATCACGGCCAGGGTAGCGGAGGAGTTGTCGGCCGATCGGACCTGCCTGCTGCGCACCGCCGAATCGCTCGAGGACGTCGCGCGCGTGCACCGGTGGGCGGCGCAGCGTGGCCTGACCGCCACCGAGGCCGGTGAAAAGATCTCGCGGAACCTGGCGTGGCTGGTTCAGCGCATCATCGCGGAGCACCCGCCGGAGGGACTGATTGTGGCGGGCGGCGAGACCTCCGGGGCCATCGTGCGAACGCTGGGCTTCGGGGCGCTGCGGGTGGGCAAGAACATCGAGCCGGGCGTGCCGCTGTGCCACGCGCTGGGGTGGGTGCGGCTGCCGGTGGTGCTCAAGTCCGGCAACTTCGGCAGCGAAGCTTTCTACGCCCGGGCCTGCGACGCCATCCGCCGCTCAAACGCCGGCTGAGGCTTCGCCTCACGCCAGCTTCGCCAGCCGGGACTCCACGTCCGTCCGGAACTTGTCGATGAAGTCCAGGGTGTAGGCGGCCACCGGGAGGTCCGGATTCTGGACCAGCGGCGTCAAGTCCAGCGCCAGGGTGAGAGCGGTCTCGACGTCGATGCCATGCGAGGCCAGGTAAGTGGCGTTGGCCATGCGCCGGCCGGCGGTGGCCAGATCATAGCGCTTCCCGCCGCTGATCTGCGAGTCGAACACGCCCAGCAGGGCGGCGGCCAGGTTGGGCCGCGCCGATACCGGCAGCGGCCGCTGGTCCTCGTCGGGCACCCAGTCCAGGTCGCGCCACACCTCGCAACCGTACACCTTCTCAGGACGCTCCTCCGGGGCCAGGCCGCGCAGCGCGGCGATGCACCGCAGCGAAACGGCCACGTGCGTATCGTGCTTGTCCGCCGGATTGTGCAGGTACACAATGCGGGGCCGCGCGGCCCGCAGAATGGCGAGCAGCTCCTCCACCACGCCGGGGCAGCGCGGGTCTTTCACCGCCGAGCTGGTGTAGTCGAGCTGGATCTGGCAGGCGTATTCGCCCACCAGTGCGGCCTTGCGCTGCTCGTGCCGCCGCACCTCCTGCATCTCCTCGTCCGTGTGCCCGGCGTAAATGCCCGCGCGGGGGCTGCCCGCGCCGTTGGTTACCACCACGCCGGTGAACCACTGGTCCCGCGCCCCGAAGCACTCCGCGATGCCGTGGTAGGCCATGATCTCCAGGTCGTCCTGGTGCGCTGAGATGCCCAGGTGGGTGGTTCGCGCCAGCGCCGCCGTCTCCTCGACGCCATCCGGAATGAACAGATCCCCGTTGGGGTTGTGAAATTGCATCAGCCGTCCTCCTCGGCTATCCGCCCGCCTCGCGGGTGATACGCGGCAGGCTGGCCGCGGCCACGGCCTGCCCGTGCCGCTTCTCTTTCTCGCTGGGGACATGGAGCAATATGCTTTCCGCCAGCTCCGGAAACTCCTCGCGCAGGACCTTGTGGGCGGTCTCGACAATCACGCCGCCGCCCTCGCCCGACAGCACGCGCCCCAGCACCAGCAGGTGGCGGAGCTCATAGAAGTCCGCGTAGTGCGCGATGGCGTAGCCGAAGTACGTCCCGATGCTCTCGTAGATCCCGCGGGCGCGCCCGTCCCCCCGCGCCATGAGCTTCTGCGTCTCCGCCAGCCGCTCCGCCAGTGGCATGTCCCTGGGGAAGTCCAGGCCCGCCGCCGGCGCCAGCCGCGCCACGGCCTGCTGCGAGAAGTATTGCGCGCCCACGCCGCCGTCACCGGACCATTCGTCCACCGGCGCGTCCGCGCGATAGTCGATGGGCACGAACGCCAGCTCGTTCAGCCAGTTGGTGATGCTGCCTTGCGGCGTCACGTACCCGCCGGCCTGGCTGGTCCCCATCGACACGCCCAGCACCGCGTTGTCGTTCAGCGCCATCGACCCCGCCAGCGCCGTCACTTCCCCGTCGTTGACCACCTCGAAGGGGACGCCGTTCCAGGCCGCCTGCAACTCGTAGAACAGGCGCCGCACCCGCGAGTTGAACAGCTCCTGGGGCACCCCGCGGAACAGCGACGCCACGCGCACCTCGTTGTTCACGTACACGCCCGCTGCGCTGCCCCCGATGGCGTCCACCCGCGGCAGGTGCGAGGCCGCGCGCTTCAGCGTGTCGTTGATCTCATCGAAGTGGTACTGCGGGTCGGCCTTGAAGTAGGGGTCCCAGACCACCTCTTCCGAGTGCACCACCTCGCCGTCAATGAGGGCCGCGTACTTACGGTCGCTCCCGCCCAGGTCAAAGCCGATGCGGCAGCCCTCCAGGTTCCGGCCCAGCGCCGCCGCAGTCTCCCGCTCCTGGGGGGCCTTCTCGAGGCTGGTCGCCTCAATCAGCATGGGGACGCCGTACACCCGCTCGCCCATGAAGTGAAAATCGAAGGCCCTCCGGCCCTCC
This sequence comes from Acidobacteriota bacterium, assembly GCA_016871095.1. Taxonomy (GTDB): domain Bacteria; phylum Acidobacteriota; class Terriglobia; order Bryobacterales; family Bryobacteraceae; genus VFZS01. The sequence continues at coordinate 1,415 of VFZS01000515.1, read as the reverse complement.
GGAGCGTAGACCTGCCGCACGAACGCTGCCACGCGGGGGTCTCCTGCGATGGTCACCTTGCATCCGCCGCGCTGCCAGAGCAGGAATTTCACCAGCCGCTCGACGTACACCTCATTGGCCGCCGCCCACTCCCCTGCGTGCGGGAAGACCCTGGCGCGAAACACCGACACGGAGTGGTCACTGCGCTCCAGCGCGATGGCCAGGCTCTGTCCCTGGCCGCTCTGCTCGACCGCCGCACGGTAGGCGCGGTTCCACAGCGAGGCCGGCAGAAACCCGGGATCCAACGGGGGCCGAAAGCGGGGGGAGACTGCGATCGTGGCGGACATGGACCAACTCTACCCGTCCCAGCATATCAAGCCCGCGGGGACGGGGACAGACGGAACGTTCCCCGCTTCGGCGGTGGTGCGGCGGCCCCAGGCGTTCTGGCTGTATGCGGGATCAACCGGGTTCTGGTCGTAGGTGTACTCGAGGCGCTGGTTGCGGGCGTCGGTCCGCTTCTGGAGGGTGTGGTCGGCATTGTAGACGTAGGTGACCGTGCCGTTCTCGGGGTTGGTGGCGGAGGTGAGCCGCAGCTCGGAGTCGTAGACGAAGGTGCGGATCTGGGTGAAGCTGCCGCGGGTCATGGAGACCTGGGTCAGCTTGCCGGGCAGGTTGTAGGTGTAGTAGGTCTCGTGGTTGCCGCCGGCGGGGTTAGGCTCAGTGACCTGGACCAGGTTGCCCATGGCGTTGGTGGTGAAGGTCTTCCACTTGCCGGCGGGGTCGGTGACGCGGGTGGTGTTGCCCTGGTAGAGGTAGGTCGTCGAACCGGAGCCGTTGGGCAGGGCGACGGTGGTGGTGCGGCCCAGGCAGTCGTAGGAGTTGGTGGTCCAGTAGAGGGTTCCGCCGGGGGCGTAAGGCTGTGACACCCGCCACACCTTGCCCAGGGGGGCGCAGGCGCAGGCGGCGTACTCGGTGTCCACGATGGATTTGACGCCGGAGGAATCGCCTTGTTCCACCTTGACGGGGCGGCCGAAGCCGTCCATGGTGGTCTTGGTCCAGCGGCCGCTGGTGGTGGCGGTGACGGTGGGGGGTGAGTTGGTGTAGGCGTAGGTGGTGACGGCGCCGTGGGGCGAGGTGACGGAGGAGGGGCGAGCGGCGGCGTCGTAGGAGACGGTCCCGGTGGAAGAATTGGGTTCAGTGACCGAAGCCAGCCCCAGGAAAGCCGTGTAGCTCATGCTGGTGGCGGGCCGGGGTGGTGAGGTTGCCGTAGTCGTAGACCTTGGTCTGGAGGAGGTTGCCGTGGGTGTCCAGGGTCTGCCCTCGGGGGTCACCTCAAAACCGGCCATACGGGGTCACTTCAAAACCGGCCATAGGAAGCCGACCCAGAACACTTCATCTATACCCTGCCGGAGGTGGTTCCGGCAAGCCGTTCTTTC
>VFZS01000514.1 GCA_016871095.1 Acidobacteriota bacterium | reverse complement strand
CTGGATGACGTTCGGTCCAGAGGTGCCGAAGCGGCCGACACCCGCGGGGGGCGCCACAAAGGCCGCCGTGTCGAACCAGCGGTCCAGGGTGCGCTGCGCGACCGGCAGGTTGCCGTCGCCGATTCGGTCCGGCCGGCCCCCGAAGCGGTTGGTGTTCGAGGGATCGGAGCCGGAGAAGCCCGGGCTGAAGAACAGCCCCGCCTGGTAGACGTAGGTGCCCGCCGCGGTCCAGCCGCCCAGGATGTGGTCCACCGCCCTGGGCATCGCACCAAGGAAGCGCCGGCCCTTGCCGAAGGGAAGCTCGTATATCCCGATGACCACGCCGCGCCAGTCGGGAATGGCGCTCTGAAGCCCGCGGCAACGCCGGCGATCAAACGCGTCTTCGGGGTTCATCAGATCGTCCCCCACACTCTTGGCCCAGGTCAGGTGGGCCTGGTAGTAGAGGCCCCCTTTCAAATGGCGCTCGGCTTTGACCACGCCCGCATGGTAGTTATGCAGGCCGCCGTTTTCCTGGTAGTTGGCGGTGAACAGCCAGGGGAAGGGCGCCAGCGGCAGCTTCACGGAGTAGGGCCTGGTGTCCGCCGGGGGCTGGTTCAGGTTGCGGGTGTAGCCGTTCTTGCGAGACAGGCTGGACATATAAGTCAGCGACAGGCCCATATCCCCCACTTGCTTCTCCGCGGTGAGGTTGATCTGCGTGTTGTACGGGGTGCGGAAGTAGGGGTTCATTCCCGTGGCGCTGGTGCCGCCCAGGACGTAGCCGGCGGCCGGGAACGGACGGGGGAAGGAGAAGGCGGGAGCTCCCCCAGTGATCGAGTTGGTGAAGCTCTCCCGCAACTCGAAAGGCGAGCCGCCGCCATCCGAGACGTAGGGCTGCATAGCGACGTAGTAGACGCCCGCCCCACCGCGAACGACCAGATCCTGCCAGCGGCCGGGCCGCCAGGCGAAGCCGAAGCGCGGCGCGAAGTTGTTGCGGTCCATCTTCAGCAGCTTCTGGCTCAGCCCGGCCGAGGCCGCCGTTATCAGCGGCACGTTCTTGGGAAAGCCCGGGTGAACGCGGCCGCGGGCGGACTCATCCGGCAGAACCAGGGCGTTCTTGTCGGGGTAGAAATTCGCGATGAGGTTCTGCTCGATGGTGCCCGAATCCAGCAGCGAGTACCGTAACCCGTAGTTCAAGGACAACCGTGGCGTGGCCTTGAAGTCGTCGGTGAAGAAGAACTCCTTGTTCAGCCGGTGGGGGTAGACCGGGCCCACCGAGGTGGAGCGGGCGCTCGAGTCCATGATGCCCAGCAGGAAATCGGCGTAGGGATTCCCCGAGAAGCGCCCGTTGAAGCCGTAGGTGCCGAACACCTCACTGGGGGAGGTGGCCCATTGCCGCCCGTTGTAGTCGTCGATCTCCAGCCCCAGGCGGAAGTTGTGCTTGCGGCGGGTCACATGGAGCGTTTCCTGAAAGTGAAAGGTGCTCCAGGTCCAGCCGCTGAGATTGCCCTGGTAGATGGACTGAAAACCCGTGATGTTCATGCGGGGCAGCGCCGGAACATCCTGTAAGTCCGCCAGTTGCAGACCGGCCGCCTTCACCACCTCGAGCCCTTGGCGCGGCCCGCCGTACCGGCTGTCGTCCCGCGAGTAGCCGAAGCGAAACTCGTTCACCACGGCGGGCGAGACCACGTAGGTGTCCGAGAAACCGGCCACGTACTGGTCGCGCCACTGCCAGTACTTGCCGATCTGGGGGTTAGCGCCGCCGTCCCAGGTCGTGTACTCGTAGTGCTGGTACATGATCCGGCCGAAGAACGAGTGGGCCTCGCTGAGCCGGTGGTCGCCGCGAGCCGTGTACTGGTTGCTGGTGTTGGGAAACACCGAGATCTGGCTGTAGCGGTCCGCGCCCGTGTTGGGCTGCGGGTAGAAATTCTCCTGGTAGTACTTGGACACTCCACTGATGCGGCCGGCGGGGATGCGGTTGCCGGCGAAAGGCTGGCCATTGAGGGGATCGCGAATGGCCGTGGAAAGCGCCGAGAGGTCCCCGTTGCGGAAGGCCTGGCTGGGCACCACGATGTTGGTCACCGTGGGCGTCTGGCTGCCCCGCAACCCCTGCCAGCTTCCGTGGAAGAACGTGCGATCGCGCCCGTTGTAAATGCCGGGCAGCACCACCGGCCCGCCAACCTTGACGTTGGGCCGGAAGATGGGTGGCCCGCTGGGGCGCTTGGGTGCAAAGAACGGCCGGGCCGTGAAGCCCGTGGCGTTGTAGTGCAGCCAGGCTTCACCGTGCACCGCATTGGTTCCGCTCTCGGAGACCACACTCACATTGGCGCTGGTGCCCCGCGAGGCGTTCACGTTGACCATGTCCACGCGGTACTCGCGGTAGGAGTCCAAGTAGGTCAGCGCCGGACCGAAGCCGGCGCCGGTCCACCCGTCCTTGACCGGAATGCCGTCGATGCTGTAGGTAACGTTGCGGCCCTGGCCGTTGCCCGCGTACCAGCCGCCGTCAGCATTCACGCCCGGGCTCAGCGACAGCATCCGCCAGATGGAGCGGTAGTTGGAAACCACTGGCATGAGCGAGAACACGTAGTTCGACTTCACGTCCGAGATGGTGGCCCGCTCGGTCTCGATCAACTGCGCCCCCCCGCTCACCGTCACCGACTCGGTCACGGCGCCCAGCTCCAGCCGGATGTCCACCCGCCGGTCCGCCGAGCTGGCCAGTTGCACCGCCTCCGCCACGAATCTCTTGAAACCGGCCGCCTCCGCCGAAACCTCGTAGCTGCCAGGGATCAGGCTGGCGGCGACGTAGTTGCCCACCTCGTTGCTCTTGACCTTCTGGCTGATGTTGGTGTCGAGGTTCCGGATGGTTACCTCGACCCCCGGCGCCACCGCGCCGGCCGCGTCCATCACGGTGCCGCGCAGAGTGCCATAGTAAGTCTGGGCCAGCGCCGCGCCGGCGAAGGCCATCCACAGCAGCGTTCTGATGAGCATACCCACCTCCTGTCTCGTTCCCACCAGGACCGGGGCGCCGCCCCCGCCGTATAGCCAGAGTGGCCGGCTGCCCCAGCCGCCAGTCCTTATGTTACTCGCTGGAAGGCTCCGCGGCAAGTCCCACGAACGCCCTGCGCTCCTCCAGCAGTTGAAGAGAATCCTTGTAGGTGCGTGGACAGCGCGGCCCCTTCCTGTGCCTCTCGGAACCCACTGCCTCAGCCCAGCACGGTGAAGCCCGCCGCCCCGCGCAGGGCGCCGTCGAAGGTGACCGTGTCCCGGCAGCCGTCCTCCCGGCTGATCTCGCCGATCAGGTAGTCCGCGAGGACCGCCTCGGGATGCCCGCGGACGCAGCGAAGCCCTCTGCAATGGCCTCGTTCATCTGCTCAATCGAAACCGCCTGCCTGCCGGGTACGTGCAGAATACCTTTGAGATCCTGAATTGACTTCGGCTTCGAGGTCTTACGCTTCCTCCGAGGGCCACTCCCGCTGACCTTGGCGCCGCGTTTGGGCATCCTCACTTCACGATAGTACCGCCCTACTCATACCGCAAGGCGGCTGAAGGCGCTACGCGGGTGGCGCGGTGGGCGGGGATCCACACGGCGGCCAGGGAGGTGGCCGCCAGCAGCAGAGCGGCGGCGGTGAAGACCAGCGGATCGGAGGCCGTCACCCCGAACAGCAGGCCCCGCAGCAGGCGGCCCAGCCACAGCGCGCCCGCCAGCCCGGCCGTCAGCCCGATGAGCGCCAGCCTCATCCCCTGCCGCAAGACCAGCCGCAGCACGTCACCGCGCTCCGCGCCCAGCGCCAGCCGCACCCCGATCTCCTGTGTGCGCCGCTCGACCGAGAACGACATCACCGCGTAAACGCCCACCGCGGCCAGCGCCAGAGCGAGCGCCGCGAAGCCACCGAGCAACGCGGTCGCCAGCCGCTGCGGCGCGATCGAGTCGAAGACCTGCCGCTCCATGGCGCTCACCTCGGACACCGGCTGGGCCTTATCCACGCCCGCCACCGCGGCGCGCAATGCGGGCGCGAAGCGCTCGGGCTCCGAAGGGGTGCGCACCACTACGGTCACCGCGGGAAGCGGGCGCTGGAAGTAGGACTCGAAGTACTCCGGCTCGGCCGGCTGCGACAGTGCCGTGTGATGTACATCGCCCACCACTCCCACCACCGTGATCCAGGGCGGCGGCGCGTCGTAGCCCGGCGGCGCGCGGTGCGTCAAGCCCAGGCCGAAGCGTTTCCCGATGGGATCCTCGCCCGGCCAGAACCGCCGCGCCATGGTCTCGTTGACCAGCGCCACGCGCTCCGCGCCCTCGATATCCCGTG
>VFZS01000513.1 GCA_016871095.1 Acidobacteriota bacterium | reverse complement strand
GCGGTACCTCCTGGAGAAGGGGATTCCGCTGCGCCGGATCCACATTGTCGGCCAGGGCGAGGTCCAGCGGGAAGGCCGCGTCACCCGTGAGGAGCGCACGCAGATGCGCAAGGTTGTGGTGCGGGTCCTGGCGCCGTAGCCTCGGCGGCAGTCCCCCCCGCACGGCCAGAGGTCCACGGATCTTTCTGGCGGAATTCCGCTCACCCGAGCACGAAACCGCACGGGCGGCCATAATAACGGAGCGGAGGGTGTTCCTTGTGAGGTTCTATGCCTGAGTTGCGACCAACCTTGCTTGCTGGCCTGCTGCTGCTCTCGGCTGCGAGCGCGCAGGCCTGGAAGGCAGAAAGCGGGAGCGCGGTTCCGGAGGGGTGGAAAGAAGCCGCGCCGCGAGAGGAGATCAAACCACGCTTCTCCTACGAGCCACGGGGCGGGCGCGGCGGCAAAGGCGCGCTGGTTATCGAGGCCGACGGCCGGGAGGGCCTGGACGGCCACTGGGAGAAGTCCTTCCCGGTGGCTGGCGCCGAGTATTACCGCTTCACCGCCTGGCGGCGGCTCCAGGGGGCGGAGTGGCCCCAGCACAGCGGAGTGGTCAAGATCCGCTGGCGGGATGCGCAGGGGAAACAGGTCCTGGATGACCGCCCGCTGGTCCAGGGTTTTCTTGAGGGCTTCACCGCCTGGGCCCCTCCCGAGCATCCGCCAGACCGCGCCACCGATCCGGCCGGATGGACGGAGGTCTCCGCCACCTACCAGGCTCCCTCGACAGCCACCCAGGCCGTGGTGGAGCTTCACTTGCAGTGGGCGCCCAAGGGCCGCGTCGCGTGGAGCGACGTCACCTTCACCCAAATGGCCGCCCCCGCGCCGCGCAAGGTGCGGCTGGCCACCGTGCACCATCGTCCGCGAGAAGGCAAGACGCCGGAAGAGAAGCGGCGCCAGTTCGCCCCGCTCATCCAGGAGGCGGCGCGGCGGAAGGCCGACCTGGTAGTGCTGCCCGAGACGCTGACCTATTACGGCACGGGCCTCTCCTTCACCCAGGTGGCCGAATCGGTTCCCGGCCCCAGCACGGAGTACTTCGCGGAACTGGCCCGCCGGAACGGCCTCTACATCGTGGCCGGGCTGGTCGAGCGCGACGGGTGCCTGATCTACAACGTGGCCGTGCTGCTGTCGCCCGAGGGCCGCCTGGCGGGCAAGTACCGCAAGGTCACGCTGCCCGACGGCGAAGTGGCGCAAGGCATCATGCCGGGCCGCGACTACCCGGTGTTCGAGACCCGCTTCGGCAAGCTGGGGATGATGATCTGCTACGACGGCTTCTTTCCCGAGGTGGCCCGGGAGTTGACCAAGCGGGGCGCCGAGGTCATCGCCTGGCCGGTGTGGGGCTGCAACCCCGATCTGGCCCGGGCGCGCGCCGTCGAGAACCAGGTCTACGTGGTCAGCAGCACTTACGAGGACATCAGCCGCCACTGGATGCTGACGGCCGTATGGGACCACGCCGGACGGACCATCGCGCTGGCCAAGGAGTGGGGCACGGTGGCGGTGGCGGAGGTGGACCTGGCCGTGCCCACGCGCTGGCGCAGCCTGGGCGACTTCCGCTCCAAGCTCCCCCGCCACGTTCCCATCATCCCGGCGGGAACCACCTTCCGCTGACCCGCGGGTTCAGTGCTTCGCCGGTGCCTATCGGAAATCCGATCCGAGCCAGACCGCGGCTGAGCACGGGCCGCGGGGGGCCAGCCTCCCGTTTCGGAACTTTGGGGTCTCAGGGTTCGCGGAGGGGCCGGTTGACGGCCTTGGGCGGCCGCTGCGGGTGTGCGGCGACGGCAGGTCCTGGGGTGGGTTGGATCAGGTTGTGCAGGGGTAACGCAGGGAAGCCAGGCGGGAAGTGATCTTCAACTGCTATCCGGTGCAGACGGGCCGGAGAGGCCCAGCCACAGCAGGCGGCACAGTTGTTCGGCCGAGCGGACCGGATGCCGCCCGCGGTGCGGATAGCGGATGCGGTAGAGGCGTCCGATGACCAGAGCCAGCAAGGTGATCAGCCAGCTCAGCAGGACAGTGTGGGCCTCGTGGTGGCAGATGTGCCCGATCCGGTAGCGGTTCTTGGCGTCATTGAAGCCCTGGTTCTGAATCTCCCAACGGCTCTCGGCCGTGTGGTAGAGCGCGAGGCTTCCCACCTTTCCCGTGGCAAGGTCGGCGCACCACTCGGCCTGGACCACGGAGCCGTCCGGTTTGTGTTGCCTGGATTATGCAAGGGAGCTGAGGTCGGGCGGCGTGGCTGAGGGGTGAGGCCATTTGGGGGCCCTGAGAATCCTGCGGTAAAACAAGAGGTTCGCGAAGTTCGCCGCTTCGCGAGCCGATTCTCAGGAGCTACCCCAATGGTTAAGGATCAAGAACAGGATAGCCCCCGAACGCCCGTCAATCGAGGGGTTCGTGAAGTCACTCCGGAACCCAATAGAATTGGGGCTTCCACCCCCTATGACTTCGATGGCCGGAATCTGACCGCCTACGAAGGAGATCGCCGCGCATCTGGACAGCGCCTACGCCGCCCTGCCGGCGACGGCGCGCCTGCGGTTTCTGTGCCTGGCGGCCAAGATCTGGCGGCATGCGGGGCGCGTGGGGGTCAGCTACAGCGACCACTACGAGGAGAAGGGCCTCTTCGAGCGGCTCATGCACCGCCTGCGCTCGATCGCGGCGGGCGCCGGTGGATTCCGGCCGGTGATCCCCGCCGCCCTGCGCTGCTGATGAGTGCGCATAATTCTCTATGCACTCGCAGACCACTGGAAGCAATGAGTTACGAGGCAGGAGGTGATTCAGGTGGATCGAACCAGCAAGGAGACAGCCGAGGACGGGGTCAACCTACCGGTTGAGCCGCGCCAACTGCCCTCAGGCCGTGCATAGTCCAGGTGGCAGTGTGCCCCCGGAGGTTTCCTGAAGTTGAGCGCGCTACTTCAGGCGGGCCAGCAACGCGAGAGCTTTCTCGACCATCATCTCGCCGGCGCCGGGCGCCAGGCGGGTGCTGGTGGGCTCGTAGCTGCCTTGCTCGTATGCGACACGCATGGGGATGTAGCCGATACCGTCGTTGGCCAGCGTGACGATGAAGGTGTAAGGGAAAGGCGACTGCCTCTGGATGTCCCGCCCCAGCTCGACAAACAGCTCGCCCGGAATCGCGACGATGGCTACCGGGCCGATAGCCACGGCCTGCAACTCCGCCGTCAGCGGCTGGCCCTCGAGCCGGTGAATGGCCATGACCTTGGAGGCCTTCACGCGGTCGAGAGTGAAGTCCACGTTGGGGGGCGGCGGCGTGGCGAGGACCTTCTTGGCTTCCTCGACCTCCTGGGGCGTGACCTTTCCGACCGGCAGGGTCAGGGTGGCAGAGGCAGCGCGCACGGCCGGAGCGGAGACCGGCTCCAGATGAGTGTACGCCTTCGTCACCGCCGCTCCCAGCACTTCGCCCAGGCGGCGGGCGGTGCCCAGATCGCGCTGCGGCCCGGGGCGCCGCACGTCCCACTGGTTGATGTTGCCCGCCGCGCCGATGGTGAAGATAATGGTCATGTCCGGGCCCTTGGTTCTCGACAGCAGCCGGGCCAGGAAGTAAGGATAGTCAGCCGAGATCAGGGTGCCGCCCACGGTATCCAGGTGCATGGCGAAGTTCACCCAGGTCATCAGTGGCTGCCCGGATGCATCCTCGGCGAACAGCACGCCCACGCGCGGATCCACCTCACCCACCGGTCGCACCACGTCCGGGTTGAGCAAGCCCGGGTTCGTCCGCACGGTGCCGTCTTTCATCAGGTAGCGGCGATAGTGCGACAGCGAAGCCTCCTGTTCCGTGGCCACGAAGAGCCGGCCAGGCTGCTTGCGGCCGTGAGCGGTGATGACGGCGTCGCCGATCCAGCGGCTGAGCGACCTGGCGTATTCGGCGGTGAGCTGCGGCCCCGTGTGGCAGTGGGTGGCGCTCACCAGGACGTGATCCGGCGGGATGCCGAGCTGCTTGTGGATCCGCGCGCGCACCTCCGCGACCACATCCTTCCGCACGCCGATGTTGTCGCAGGCCACCAGGGCCGCCTGCCGGCGGCCATCGTCGAAGATGAGCGCCTTGGCCTGGAGCTGATCGTGCACGCCGTCGGCGCTGCGGGGGTAGTAGTAGCCGGCCAGCGGCTGATCGAGGAACGGCGTGATGACGCTGGAGCCGACGCCGATCTTCAGCTCGGCTGCCGCCACGGCCGAACTGAGCGCCAGCAGCAGCATCCAGCGGTTTCTCCTTTGGAATGCGAGTGCCGAGGCATGCATGGCGTCCTTATGCTA
>VFZS01000512.1 GCA_016871095.1 Acidobacteriota bacterium | reverse complement strand
CCTGCCTGGCTTGCACCGCAGCGCGTGCGAAGTACTCCCACTCCTCGACACCGTAGTAGCTGACGGCCAGCAACACCAGCGCCACGGGGTTCCCGGGAGACAGCCTCAGGGCGTCTCGCCCTGTGCCGATGGCTTGCCGGTACTGCCGGTCCCTGTAAAGATCCGCGCCCTGCCGCAGAAGGACTCTTACCACGGCCAGATCCGGCGCAGTGACGGTAGAAGGAACCTGCTGGGGATCACCAGAAGGTCCTACAAGTAAAGCGGCGGCGGCACACAGCACCGCGATAAACCTCAGGGCTGCGATCATCACCAATCCCCCGTGCCATGTCCGCCCCTTGGGATGGCCCTGACAGCATTATGGCCCCTAGATCCTGTGTGCGTCAGTATGCGGAATAGGCGGGTATTCCGGAATGCATCCGGGGCCACGCTCAAGATCAGCGGCGCCCGGTGTTCCCTGATGACCGGATCTGACTGATCATATGGGAGTTCCGGGGCTTGTCTGGTTCGCGCCTGTGCCGCTGCCGATAGGGCCGGCCCGAGCGGCTCAGTACTGGAGCAGGCGCCGCTCGCCTTCCAGCGCGCGGATGCCCGTGATGTCCTGCGTCACTTCGAGCGTGCCCACGTAGTTGCGCTCCGCATCGCGCACCGCGAAGTAGCGGATGTGCACGAAGCGGCCGTGGAAGTTGATCCAGAACTCCGCCACGTCCTGCCGCCCGCCGCGGAAGTCGTCCAGGATCTGGTCCACCACCGCCACGCTGCGGGGCGGGTGGCAGTGCTGCACCTTGCGCCCGATGATGGCCTTGCTGCGGGAGAAGACGCGGTCCGGCCCTTCCGAGAAGAACGCCACCCGGTCGCCGGCGTCCACGAAGGTCAGGTCCACCGGGAGCGTGGAGAAAACGCCCAGCAGTTGCTCCAGCGTCAGGTTGCCGGTGGGAAGCATGATGGGCCGGCCGCCGGGCACTTCCACGCTGCCTGGCGGCGTGACCGCCTGCGGAGGACGGTATCCTTCCCGCGGCTCCACCAGGCACCAGCCGTACTGCGGCGAGACGCTCCAGATCTCGCCCCACTCGTCCTCGGTGAGCGTCTGGAGCGCCATGGGCAGCAGGATCTGCTCTTCCTTGAAGATCATCTCCTCGACCGCCCGCAGAGCCGGCTCGGCCACGCTGGCGGCTACTTGCTGCCAGTGGGCCGCGGCGCCCTCGCCGCGCAGCGCGTCCCCCAGGGCCTTGAGCAGGCCGCGCACTTCGTCGTCCTTGGCCCACATGACCTTCGAGGGCCCGCTGATGCCGTGCCGTTCCAGGCAGGAGAACAAGGCGTGCTCCTTGCGCTGGTAGTGCTTCTCCAGGTCCATCAGGTCGTTCAGCGCCTGGCGCCAGCCCAGCAGCAGGCCGTCGGCCGCGGCCTCGGCGGCCAGCGCCGCCATCTGCGCCATGACCCCGCGCATGGCCGCTGCCACCTCGCGCAGCGCCTGGTTCTCGCGGCGGAACGTGTCCACGGGATGGCCCGGCGGAAGCGGCGGGGGCGCCAACTGCACCAGGCTGTCGCGCACCACCTGGGAGTGCAGGTCGCACACCGACTGGAGCTTCTGCACGGGCATTCCCTCAGCCAGCAGCTCCTGCTCCATCGAGACCAGCTCGGAGTGGTCCACTTCGCCCAGCAGTCCTTGCAGCCGCCGCTTGGCATCCTCCGGCGACCCCCCCTCGTTGAGGCGGGTGATGATCTCCTTGAGCGCGCGCACACGAGTTGCGCGGTTGTCGATCAGTTCACTCATATTTTTTCCCAGGGATGAAGAAAAGTCTTCCCCCTCCTTCCATCTTCGGCGAGGCGTGGCCGGATTGTCAACTCCGCGCCGCTGTTGCCCGCCCCAGTCTGCGTGCGCCGACGCTGGAACGGGCGCTCCTGCCTGTGGACTGCCACAGGCAAGACGGTCTATTCCACCACCTTGACTACCTGCCCGGCCTTGACGTCCCTGAGCACCTGCACTGTCCCGCTGGGCCAGCGGATCTCGACCTGATCCACCTTCTCCACCTTGCCCAGGCCGAAATGCACCCCGTCGTGGCTGGACGATGAGTAACCGACCGCCGTCGTCATGTGATTGACCTGGCTGCCGATGCGCACCTCCGCGCCGATGCCGTCCCGGTTGCTCTTCGTGCCGGTCAGCTTGAGCACCAGCCAATGGTTCCCGCCGGGGCTCAGGTTCTCCCATAATTCCGCGGGCTCGCCTAGCACCGTGACAACCACGTCCATGCGGCCGTCGCCGTTGAAGTCCGCGAACCCGGTCCCGCGGTGCGCTTTCGCCAGTCCACGGAAATCGTCCGAGCCGTCGATGAACCTTCCGTCGCCGCGGTTGAGGAAGAGCATGTTGGCCTCTTTGTAGCGGCTGGCCTCGATGCGCTCAATGACGTCGTTGACGTGGGAGCCGGAGACGAACAGGTCTTTGAAGCCGTCGTTGTTGAAGTCGAAGAAGCCTTGGCTCCACCCGCTGCGGCGCACGCACAGGGGGCCGAGGCCGCTCGCGTAAGTGGCGTCGCGGAACATGCCCTTGCCGAGGTTGCGGAACAGGGGAAAAGTCTCGCCGGCCAGGGCCACCACGCTCACGTCGGGCTGGCCGTCGTTGTCGTAGTCGCGGAAGTCCGCGCCCATGCTGGAGATGGGCTGCCCATGGTCGGCCAGCGCGACGCCGGCCGTCAGCGCGACTTCCTCGAACGTGCCGTTGCGGCGGTTGTGAAACAGGAAGTTGGGGACCTTGTCGTTGGTGACGAAGACATCCAGGTATCCGTCCCGGTCGTAGTCGGCGAAAGCCAGGCTCATGGCCTTGCCGATGTGCCGGGCGATGCCGGATTTCTCGGATACATCCGCGAAGGTTCCATCGCCGCGGTTGCGGTAGAGCGTGTTGGGCAGCCCCTCGAAGTACCTGGGATGGCAGTACATGCGCAGGTTCAGGGCCCGGTCGCCGCAGAAGCGGTTGTTCTCGACCGACCACTGAAGGTAGTTGGCCACGAACAGGTCCAGCCGGCCGTCGTTGTCGTAGTCGAGCCATCCCGCGGCCACCGCCCAGACCCCGCCCCGGATGCCTGACCGCGCGGTGACGTCCTCGAACTTCCCGTTGCCCAGGTTGCGGTATAGGGTATTGCGGTTGACGCCCGCCACGAACAGATCCACGTGGCCGTCGTTGTCGTAGTCGCCGGCCGCCGCGCCCATCGAGTAGCCCGCCCCCGCCACGCCGGCCTCCGCGGTCACGTCGGTGAACTTCATCCCGCCCTCGTTGCGGTACAGCCGGTTGAAGTGCTTCGCGCCGCTCTTTTCGAGCCCGGGCAGGGCGGCCCCGTTGGTGAAGAAGATGTCCGCGCGCCCGTCCCCGTTGTAGTCGAAGACCGCTAGCCCGCCCGCCATGGTCTCGATCATCTGCTTCTCCGGGGTGGGCGTATTCTCCAGCACAAACTCCACTCCGGCGCAGCGCGCCACGTTACGAAACCTCACCGGAGCGGGGGAGCTTCCTTCGAAGGCCAGAGCGGCAGACGCCGCCAGCAACACCCATGCACGCATGGGCTACTGCACGATCACCACTGCCGAACTGGCCTGTTTGCGCTGGGCCTCCGTGCTGACGGCCGCTACCTGGCCTTCCCGCACCTCGGCCAGGATGTGCTCGCCCGTTGGGGTGCGGTACCAGTAAGTCTCGCCTGCCAGCGTGCCCACCCCGCCGGTGGTCTTCATGACCGGGTCGCCGTATCGGTTGAGCAGCTCCTCGCGGGTCAGGCCCGCGGTGAGGGTGAGCGGGTCGAGGAATGGACCGACGCGCTTGGGGGCTTCCGGGGCCAAGGGGATCGTGGACCTGCTGCTGGTCACCCCGGCCCGGGCCTGACCGCCCTGCTCGAGCATCTGGCCTAGCTTCTCGAACGTCTTGGCGCTGGCCTCTCCCGCCTTCTTCATCGCCGGAGCCGTGGCCGCCGCCCGCCCGACTCCCAAGGTGTACTCGATCATCGCCTGGCCGCTGACAGTTATGGGCGCCGCCGCCAGCAGCGTTCCCGCCAGCCACCATACGCCTGCCCGCATGACCGCCTCCCTGCACCTGATTCTACCAGAGCCGCAGGCGCTGGAGGCCGTCAAGCGACCGCGGACCGGCGGAACCGCCTGTCCTGCGCAGGCCGACGTTCCTCGGTTCTCACCTGTGCTACACTCGCTGAGTTTCTTTGCGCGCCGCGAAGATTCTGGAGCCTTTGGTGGGGCGAGCGTCCACGCTTGCGAGCCGGCATCCTTGCCGGCTTACCTGCCGCGGGCTCCGGGCGCGGCCCA
>VFZS01000511.1 GCA_016871095.1 Acidobacteriota bacterium | reverse complement strand
GCCCTGTACTACACTCGCTGAGTTTCTTTGCGCGCCGCGAAGATTCTGGAGCCTTTGGTGGGGCGAGCGTCCACGCTTGCGAGCCGGCATCCTTGCCGGCTTACCTGCCGCGGGCTCCGGGCGCGGCCCAAAGCTGGTTGGAAAACCAGCTCGCAAACCTGGAGGTTCGCCCCACGGAACCGCCAGCAGGGCTTTGGTTGCGGCTATGCCGCGCTGTGCCGAGGTCGAGGAGAAAGCCGCCGATCTACAGCGGGTCAACCGGCTCAAGGCCCAGTTCCTCTCCAACATGAGCCACGAGTTCCGCACGCCGCTCAACTCCCTGCTCTCGCTCACGCGCCTGTTGTTGGACCGCACCGACGGCGACCTGACGCCGGAGCAGGAGAAGCAGGCGAACTACCTCTGGAAGACGGCCCATGATCTTTCCGGCATGGTCAACGACCTGCTGGATCTGGCCAAGATCGAGGCCGGCCGCATCACCGTCCGCCCCGTCGAATTCCAAACGGAGGCCCTGCTGGGCACGCTCCGGGGCATGATGCGCCCGGTCCTGGGCGACAAGAACGTGGAGTTCGTGGTAGGGACGCCGGAGGGGATCACGCCGCTGTACTCCGACGAGGCCAAGATCGCGCAGATCCTCAGGAATCTCATATCCAACGCGTTCGAGTTCACCGAACAAGGGGAGGTCCGCGTCTCTGCGCGCATGGCGCCCGGCGGCCGGGAGGTGGTCTTCACGGTCGCCGACACGGGCATCGGCATCGCTCCGGAGCACCTCGAGTACATCTTCGAGGAGTACACCCAGGTGGAGACCCCGTTGCACCATAAGGCCAGGGGCACCGGTCTCGGGCTGGCGCTCTCCCGCAAGCTGGCGGGGCTGCTCGGGGGACGGATCGAAGTCGAAAGCACCCCCGGCCGCGGCTCGGTCTTCTCCGTCACGCTACCGGTCCGGTATTCGCCCGCCGAGGCGCGCGCCGCCGAGACCTTGGGCCGGGTGGACGGCTTCCGGCGCCAGGTTGTCGTGGTCGAGGACGACGATCCCGCCTGCCTGCTCTACGAGAAGCATCTCCAGGGAACCGGCATCCAGCCCCTGCACGCCAAAACCCTGGCGGAGGCCCGGGAGCTGCTACGGAATACCCAGCCGCTGGCTATTGTCCTCGACGTGCTGCTCAAGGGCGAGAATGGCTTCGATCTTCTGGCCGAGATCAAGGCGCAGGAGAGGCTGAGTGAAATCCCCGTGCTGGTGGCGACGATTCTGGATGAGGCCGACAAAGGGTTCGCCCTGGGCGCCGACGATTATGTGACCAAGCCGGTGAGCAGGAACCTGCTACTGGGCAGGCTGGATCGTCTGGCCCGGAGCGTTCCCGTCGAGAAGATCCTGGTCGTCGACGATGATGAGAGAGCCCGCTACGTCGTCAAGGGGAGCCTGGCCGGAACGAAGTACCAGACCCTGGAGGCGGCCAGCGGCGTGGAGGGGCTGGAGATCGCCCGGCGGGAGCACCCGGACCTGATCATCCTGGATCTGGTGATGCCCGGCATGACCGGTTTCGAGGTACTGGAGCAGCTTCGCGCCGACCCAGCCACCGCGCGTACTCCCGTGATCATCGCCACCGCCCAGACGCTGGACGAAAAGGAGCACAGGTTCCTGCGTGAAGCCGCCACAGCGGTGCTCTCGAAGGGCGCCACGGGGCGGGACACGGTGCTGGGCTTGGTCAACACCGCCGTGATGAAGAGAGCGGACGCCGCCGGAGGCGAGTTTCGGGCCGTCCGCTCGTAGAAGGAGGTGAAACCATGAAGCAAGGGACAGCGGAAGTCATCCTGGTGGTCGATGACGATGAGATGGGAAGATACGGGACGACCAGAATCCTCAGGCGCGCGGGGTTCACCGTGTGGGAGGCCTCGACTGGAGCGGAAGCCCTGGAACTGGGGCGCAGGCTCCCGAATCTGGTGGTCCTGGACGTCAATCTGCCGGACATCAGCGGGTTCGAGGTCTGCCGGCGCCTCCGGTCGGATCCCCTCACCTGCTCCCTGGCCATCCTGCATCTGAGCGCGACCCGGCTGGGCGCCAAGGACCGCGCCGAGGGTCTCGAGGCGGGTGCGGACGGATATCTCACCTTCCCGGTCGAACCCGAGGAGCTGGTTGCCACTGTCAGAGCGCTCCTGCGGGTGAAACACGCCGAGGAGCGGGCGCGCCGCCGGGCCAGCGAGTGGGATGCCACGTTTGACGCCATCAGCGACCCGATCTGCATGGCCGGCCCGGACGGTCTGGTGCTCCGGACCAACGTCGCATTCCGGGAACTGGCGGCGGATCCGGCCCACGCCATCGTGGCCGACTGCTGTGAGGAACTGCGCCGCCGCGCGGCGGACCTCCATGGGGACGATTCCCTGGCGGCGGCTGTTGCCGCCTCCCGGCGCGAGCCCCAGCTCCGCCAGATCAAGGACCGTTGGTTCAGGATCACCGTCGATCTGATCCGCCCCGAGGCGGGAGACGGCCGCCGGTTGATCTTCGTGTTCGCCGACGTCACCGCGCAGCGCAAGGCGGCCGAGGCCTTGCGGCACAGCGAAGAGAAGTACCGCTTGCTGGCGGAAACCACCCGGGACATCATCCTGGTGCATGACCTGAAGGGGAAGCTGCTCTATGTGAACCGGACCGGGCTGGAGCAGAGCGGCTTCACGCCAGCCGAGGCTCGCCGGAAGACCGTCTCGCAGTTGATCCCGCCGGGCCGCTCCCAAAGCGCGGAAGACGGACGCAGTTCGGGCGGGCCAGGCGCCCAGCAGCGCCCGCTCTATGAAGCGGAGTTCGTCCGGCAGGACGGCGAGCGCATCCCCGTGGAGGTCAATTCCACTTCCACCCTATGGGAGGGAGAGACTCCGGCGGTTCTCCTGGTGGTGCGGGACATCCAGGAAAGAAAGCGCAGTGAGCTTGACCGCCAGGAGCTGGAGACCCAGTTGGTCCAGGCTCACAAGATGGAAGCGATTGGCCGCCTGGCGGGCGGCGTGGCGCACGATTTCAATAACTACCTGACCATTATCAACGGGTATGGCGATCTCTTGCTGGAGGGGCTGCCCGCGGCCGAGCCCCTGCGCGCCTTCGTTCAATCCATCCGGGAGAGCGGCGAGCGCGCCGCGTGCCTGACCCGGCAGCTTCTGGCCTTCAGCCGGAAGCAGTTGATCCAGCCGAAGGTCCTGAGCCTGAATCAGGTGATCGAAGAAGCCGAGACCATGCTGCGGCGGATGATCGGGGAAGACATCGAGATCACCGGGGCCAAGGACCCGGACCTGGGCGGCGTGCTGGCGGACCTCAGTCAACTGCAGCAGGTGGTGTTGAATCTCGCCATCAACGCGCGGGACGCTATGCCGGAGGGCGGGCGGCTCATCTTCGAGACCTCCAACGTGGAGTTCGGCCCCCAGGACCTTGCGGGGAAGCCTGAGCGCAGGCCGGGTAGCTTTGTCCTCCTGACGGTCACGGATACGGGCGTGGGCATAAGCACTGAAACACTCCGTCATGTCTTCGAGCCGTTCTTCACCACCAAGGAGTTCGGAGGCGGGACCGGCCTGGGGCTGGCCACGGTGCATGGCATCGTCCATCAGGCCGGCGGCTGGATTACGGCGGACAGCGCGCCGGGGAAGGGTTCGACCTTCCGGGTCTACCTGCCCAGAGTCGCGGCGGCTGCCCCAGCGCCGGAAGAGGCTGTCGCTCCCACGGCCGTGTCTGCGCCGTGCGAAACCGCCCTGGTCGTGGAGGACCAGCCGGAAGTACGGAGTCTCACCGCTCTCATTCTGAGAAACGCCGGGTACCTTGTCCTGGAAGCCCCCGACGGGGCAGAGGCGTTGCGGCTCTTCGCGCACTACCCCAAGCCGATCCACCTGCTGGTCGCTGATGTCATCATGCCCGGCATGAGCGGCCTGGAGTTGTCACGCCAACTGCGGGAGGCCCGCCCGTCTCTCCAGGTGCTGTTCGTCTCCGGGTATACGGCGGACATCATCGCTCGCAAGGGCCTGCTGGAGGACGGCTCAGCGTTCCTGCCCAAACCTTTCACGCCCGAGCAACTGCTGGGGCGCGCCCGTCACCTCCTGGAGCATTCCGCTGCCGCCTGACCGGGTCAACAGTGGAATAGGCCTCCAGGCCTGTCCCTCCTTGATCTACCCACAGGCAAGAATGCCTATTCCACCGGGCCACTAGCCGTCTAATGTAACTCAGATCTTAAAGGAAGTGGCAAGATTTCTGGTGGTTCAGGATGCCTTTGCTTGCGGGAAAGCCTCATAGATCAGTTCGTCGAGTTGAGCATCAACGCGGTTGAGG
>VFZS01000510.1 GCA_016871095.1 Acidobacteriota bacterium | reverse complement strand
CTCACGAAGCTGCCCACCGGCGGGGGCTCCGCGCCCGCGGGCAGGCGCCGCTGGAGCGGCGGGGCGTAGCTCTCCGGCGCAGGCGCGCCGCAGGAGAAAAGCAGCAGCAAGATCAGGCCCAGGGGATAAAGCGCTTTGTGTGCCACTGCCGGAAGGGCCAGTGTATCGTATCTGCCGCGTCGGCTGCCGGCGCGGGCTTGAACCGCCGGAGCGCGCGGTGTAGAATCCTCTAGACCGAGGCGGTTCAGGAGGCAAATTCTGGTTCTATTGCACGAGCTGTGGTTCCAGTGTCGTTCGTGGTGTTTCGCGGCTTGCTGGAGAGGACCGGCTCGCCGGAGGAGCTGGCCGCGGTGCTGGCGCATGAGGCCGAGCACGTCATCCAGCGGCACGCCACGCGCGCCATCATGCGCGACCTTACCTGGCGCGCGGTGCTGGGGCTGATCGCCGGGGACTCGCAGGGCGTGCTGGTGGGCCTGGCCGGCGCCTTGGGCGAACTGCGTTACCGCCGGCAGGACGAAGAGGCCGCCGATAGCGGCGCCCTGCGCACCCTCCAGCGAGCGCGCCTGGATCCCGCGGGCCTCTTGCGACTGTTCCGTACTCTCGAAAAGGAATCCTCCGAAGCCCCCGGAGTCATCCGCTACCTTTCCACGCACCCGCCCTTGCGCCAGCGGCTCGCGCGCATGGAGGAGCTCGTCGCCCGGGAACGCTACCAGCCACTCCCCTTGCTTCCGGCGCAGCCCTGGCCACCGCGAGACCTCTGCCGCGGGCGGTGACGGCTACATCTGGCGCCACCGCGCCACCAGCGCCGCCAGCCGCGTGTAGCTCTCCTTGGGCGTGAGATCGGGGCGCAGCAGACCGCCCTGCGGGATGAAGGCGGGATCGGAAAGGTCCCACCAGGTGATGGCCTCCAGGTAGGGTTTTGAAAACGCGATGGTGTAGAACTGCTCGACCCAGTCGGCCTGCGCCGTCTCCGTCCAGGTCTCACCGTGCCAGGGGTAGCGCGTGGTTTGCCCGTGGACCGTAGTGCCTTCCTGCGAGGCGGAGGGCAGCCCCAGCTCGGTGAGGTGGAGGGGTTTCCCGAAATCCCTGAAGGTCTCTATCGAACGCTCCATCTCGACGAGGTCGCGCCCCGAGTAATAGTACTGTAGCCCGATGGCCTCGAAGTCGATGCGGGCGTCGCGCACCATCTTCAGGTAGTCGTAGACGCTCTGCTGGCCGGTCTTGGCTCCCCGCGCCATGTAGTCGGACCAGGTGCAGCAGCAGTTGACCACTCGGAAACAGGTGGGATCCGCCTGCCGCGCCGCTTCGCAAGCCGCCCGGGTCATGTCGAGCTGCTGCTCGATGGAGAAGCCCAGCGCGTTCTGAAGGTGCGCTTCGTTGATGACGTCCCAGGCGTGAATCTGATGGCGGTACCGCGCCACGCTCTGCCGGGCGTACTCGGTGGTGAGCCGCCTGGCCTCCGCGTAGGGTTTGTTGTGCAGCCAGTCCGGCGTGGTCCTGGGGTAGAACCACACCAGCGGATGACCCTTCGTGACGATCCGCGTGCCGCCGAGCCAACTGAGGATCTTCTCGACGGCCGCGTAGTTGATCTGCCCTTGCACGCGCTGGGTGGAAGTCAGGTAGAAGGGCAGCGTGGCGAAGTTGAAGACGGCCTCGAATCGCTCGGCGTACGGTCTTCCCAGCCGCGGGTAGCCAAAGGAGTTGCAGCCGAACAGGAAACCGGGGCGCGCGCCCTGCCGCGCGATGGCGGCCCGGGCGCGTTCCACCACTGTCTCTTCTCCGGCCCACAGCGATTCCGCCAGGGATTCGAAGCACAGGGCCGCCAGGGCGCGCGGGTTGCCGCGGGCGGCGCCGGCCTTCTCGAGCAGCGCCGCGGCCCGCTCGACGCGCCGGTTGGACTCACCTCCCAGGCGCCGCACCGTGGCCAGACGATCGGCCGCGAGCTCGAAGTTCAGCGGCAGAGGCTCGGCGATGCTGCGTGCCGTGTAGCCCTTGCCACGGTTGTCGGCGTACACTATCACGTGCCCGAAGCCCGGGACTACCATGGGCAGGCCGATGCGGAAGGGTTGATCCGGCGGACGGAAACGCACTTGGCCCGGCGTGATCTCCGGCTGCATGGGGATCGGCCGCAGCAGCAGGTCGCACAAGTGAACGCGCCGCAGATCCTCGACCGCCACCGGCTCCCCGCGATGATCCAGGGCCGTGCAAATGGCCTGGCCGCCTGGCTGAGCGGCCGCTCCAAGAGTGAATGCGAACTCCCGACGGTTCATTATGACTCCAGCAACTCCGCTATCCGTTGCGCATCATTGGGCGCCATCACCGGCCGGTTGCCGAAAGTGGAGCGCAGCTTCCCGCCGCCCGGAGCGGTCAGCCCGTCGGTGTGGTAGCCGTAAATGTAGTCCGGGTCCTTGAGCAAGTTGCCGGTGAGCACCGCCACCACATCGTCACCGGCGCCCATCGTCCCGGCCGCGCGCAGCTTGCGGATGCCCGCCAGCGTGGCCGCCGAGGCCGGCTCGCAGCCGATGCCGCAGCGGCCGATCTGCGCCTTGGCGTCGGCGATCTCCTGCTCGCTGACCTGCTCCACCACGCCATTGGACGAAAGCACTTCGAACAGCGCCTTAGGCCAGGAGACCGGGTCGCCGATCTTGATGGCGGTGGCCAGCGTCTCCGGGTGCTCGACGGCGCGCAGCGCCGCGCGGTCCGCCGAGCGCCACAACTCGTGGAACGGCGCGGCGCCTTCGGCCTGGATCACCGCCAGCCGCGGCGTCTTGCCGATCAGTCCCATTTCGCGCATCTCGCGCAACGCCTTGCCGAAGGCCGAGGTGTTGCCCAGGTTGCCGCCGGGCAGCACGATCCAGTCCGGGGGTCGCCAGTCGCGCTGGTCCATCATCTCGACAATGATGGTTTTCTGCCCCTCGATACGGAACGGATTGATCGAGTTGAGCAGGTATATCCCCAGCCGCTCCGCCAGCACGCGCACCAGCGCCAGGATCTGATCGAAGTTGGCCTCCACCTGGAGCGTGCGCGCGCCGTACTCGAGGGCCTGCGCCAGCTTCCCGAAGGAGATGTTGCCGTGGGGGATGAACACGATGGGCTGCAACCCCGCGGCGCTGGCGTAAGCGGCCATCGAGGCCGAGGTGTTGCCCGTCGAGACGCAGGCCACCCGCTGCATGCCCAGCCGCAGCGCCTGGGCCACGCCGCAGGTCATGCCGTTGTCCTTGAATGAGCCGGTGGGATTGAAGCCTTGGTGCTTGAAAGTAAGGGCGTCCAGGCCGGCGTAAGAGGCAGCGCCGGGCGCTTCGAGCAGCGGCGTGTTGCCTTCCTTCAGCGTGATGATCCGGTCCGTGCCGTCGAGGAAGGGAATCGCCTCCCGGTAGCGCCACACGCCGCTCTGGTCCAGCGGCGCGTTACTGAGCCTGCGCTCGCGCCAGGTCCTCTTGAGCGCCGCTGCGTCCACGTGGCGGTCCGGATACACCGCCTCCAGCAACCCCCCGCAGCGCGGGCAGTTGTAGATGACATCCGTGACGGCGAAGCGCGCGCGGCACTTCGCCTCGAAACAGGCTAGTTCAGCAGTCATGTAGCAGCGATTCTTCTACAGTCAGGCTCCCATCACGTAGCGGTGGTTGCAGCAGTCGTGCCCCTGCATCAGGGTCTTGGTGCGGATCATCTTCATCTTGGGATTGAAGGCGGGAGCGTAAGCGAAATCGCCATGGCAGACGGCGGCGTAGCCGATGTCGGCGGCATTGGCCTCGCGGAAGGTCTTGGCCCACAGGCACTCCGTCACCTTGATCTCAGCGGCTTTGGCGGTGTCCTCGACGAACTCGAAGGTCAGAACGTGCCGATAGAAGGGGTCGTTGGTCTTCATGGGAGCCATGAAGGCCGCCAGGTCGTTCTTGCCTAGTTTCTTGGTCTGCTCTTTGGCTGCCTGGACCCCGGCCTGGGAGCTGGCCTTCTTCAGCAGCGCGTCGAACTTGTCCTTGCCCAGCTCCTCGGCCAGATTCTTCAGTAAGGGGATGAAACCGCCGTAGGCAAACTGGTAGACCTGTTCGTAGGTCATCTCGGACTTCTCCGAGAACTTGTGCTTGGCGGGCGCGGCTGAAGCCCTGGTGCACATCAGCGCGCATGCAGGGAAGATCGTGAACAGCAGTTCTCGACGGTCAGTGGTCATGACGGATACCTCAACCGTGATTATACTGGGACTGCACCATGCTCGCCGTGCATGTCGAGGGTGGCCGCTCCCCCCCACGCTTTTCACGGCGCCCAGGCGCGCGCTGCCCCGTTTGGTGGGTCTGACAGGCTCTG
>VFZS01000509.1 GCA_016871095.1 Acidobacteriota bacterium | reverse complement strand
GCGGCAGTCGCCCATGCCGCGGGTGATCTGGCGCGGCGCCCCGCCCGCCAGATCCATCTCGAAGATGTTCCACTCCTCCGCGGCCGTCCTCTTGCCGGCAAACAGCAGGCGCTGGCCGTCGAAAGATACCTCAGGATCAGCGGCGCTGTGAAAACCCTCGCTGAGCACGCGCATCGTGCCCTCGGGCGAGAGCAGCACCAGCCGGGCGCACTCCCCGTAGCGGGCGCGCAGCATGCCCTCGGCCTGCTTTTCGGCCGGGGTTCCCACCGGGAGCTGGGTGAAGACGACGCCGCTGTGGGCCGGAGCCAGGTCCCGGAGAAGCTCCGGGCGCGCCACGAACTGCGCATCAACAGCGGCGGCGCCCAGCCATACGCCCAGCCACGCTCCCGCAAGATCCCGGTGGCGGCGCGGCAGCATGTTCCGGCGCCCTCGCCCGCCCGTCAGGGCCTGGGCTCGGTGCCCGGGCGCTTGGGGAAGAAGGCCACGGCCTCCATCTCCACCAGCA
Organism: Acidobacteriota bacterium; assembly: GCA_016871095.1. Taxonomy (GTDB): domain Bacteria; phylum Acidobacteriota; class Terriglobia; order Bryobacterales; family Bryobacteraceae; genus VFZS01. The sequence goes on along the minus strand of VFZS01000509.1, from coordinate 3,800 downwards.
GCTCGGGACGGCACAGCTTGGCTTCAATTCCCGTGGAGGCGGGCAACGGGTCCAGCTCCAACTCCCGGTAGAACGCGGTGCGTTCCTCGTTGAAGGCGGCGTAGTCCCGGTCGATGTCGCGCAGGTAGTACCAGGTGCGGACCACGTCCTGCCAGCTAGCTCCGCCGTGGTCGAGCAGCGCCGTTACGTTCTCCAGCATGCGCCGGGTCTGCGCCCGGAAGTCGCCGATGTGCACCGACTCGCCGTGCTCGTCCACGCTGGCCGTACCGGAGATGAACAGCACGACCAGGTTGCCCAGCTCCACCCGCAGGGCCCGGGAGAACGAACTGGGACGCTCGTAGTGGTACGCCTCGTTGAGCACTTCCGGCGCGCTGATGGGCTGCTTGATCACCGTCGTAGCGGCGAGCTCGTTTAGGATTCCGTTAACCACCACGCTCATGACTCCTCGGGGCGGAGCGCTCCTGCCCCTCCGGGGCCCCGGATACCTGCCGCTCCCACCTCGGCCATTATACCCTGCCCCGTTCCTGCCGCTATACTTGAAGGCCATGACCCGGCGCGGACTATTGGCGTTACTGGCTACCCCAGCCGCCGGCCTGCGCGCCCAGCGCGGCGGCATGGCCTCCCGTGGCGTCAAGCCCACCCCGCGCGGCAAGCCCTCGGGGCTGCCCTTCCATGCCCGGCTCACTGACGTGGCCGCCTCGGCCGGCTTGCGCGAACCGGTCATCTACGGCGAGTCCGACCGCGTGGACTACATCATCGAGACCATGGGCGCCGGCATCGCTTTCCTGGATTACGACAACGACGGCTGGCTGGACATCTTCGTGCTCTCCGGCCGCCGCCTGGACGGCGTCCCCGAGGGCGCCACCAACCGCCTCTACCGCAACAACCGCGACGGCACCTTCACCGACGTCACCGCCAAGGCCGGCCTGGCGCGCTCGGGCTGGGCCTACGGGGTGACCGTCGGCGACTACAACAACGACGGCTTCGAGGACCTGTTCATCACCTACTGGGGCCAGAACGTCCTCTACCGCAACAACGGCGACGGCACTTTCACCGACGTGACCAGGGAGGCCGGCCTGCTGGCCCCCGGCCCGCGCTGGGGCGCCGGCTGCACCTGGGTGGACTACGACCGCGACGGCCACTTGGACCTGTTCGTGGCCAACTACCTCAAGTTCGACTTCAAGACCATCCCTCGCACCGGCCAGGACGTCAACTGCAACTGGAAGGGCATCCCCATCAACTGTGGCCCCCGGGGTCTGCCCCCCGAGACGCACTGCCTTTATCGCAACAACGGCGACGGCACCTTCACCGACGTCACCGTCCCTTCCGGCATTGGCAAGGTCACCGGCAGCTACGGCCTGACCGCGGTGGCGGCGGATTTTGATGGCGACGGCTGGCCTGACATCTACGTGGCCTGCGACTCCACGCCCAGCCTCCTGTTCCGCAACCACCACGACGGCACCTTCACCGAAGAGGGCCTCGAGCGCGGCATCGCCCTCAACGAGGACGGCCAGGAGCAGGCCGGCATGGGCCTGGCGGTCGGCGATTTCAACCTGGACGGCCGCCTGGACATCTTCAAGACCCACTTCACCGAGGACACCCCGGTGCTGTACTCCAACCGCGGCAAGGGCGTCTTCGAGGACGTGACCATTCGCGCCGGCCTCGGCGTGGAGACCCGCTTCATCTGCTGGGGCGCCGGCCTGGCGGATCTGGACAACAACGGCCTGCCCGACATCTTCGTGGTCTGCGGCAGCGTCTATCCCGAGGTCGAGAAGAAATACCCCGAGTATCCCCACCGCATGCCCCGCTTCATCTTCCGCAACCTGGGCGGCGGCAAGTTCGAGCAGTTGATCGAGGAAGCCGGGCCCGGCGTGGCCGCCCTTCACGCCAGCCGCGGTTGCGCTTTCGGCGACTTCGACAACGACGGCGACCTGGACGTCCTCATCATGAACGTCAACGAGCCGCCGTCGCTGCTGCGCAACGACCTCTCCGGCGACGACCACTGGCTGAAGGTGAAGCTGGCGGGGACGAAATCCAACCGCAGCGCCATCGGCGCGCGCGTCACGGCGAGTTACGGAGAGCGCCGGCAGGTGCAGGAGGTGCTGGCGCAGTGCAGCTACCTGTCGGTCAGCGACCGCCGCCTCCACTTCGGCCTGGGCGCCGCCGCCTCGGCGGACCTCACCGTCCGCTGGCCCAACGGCGCCGTCGAAACCTTCCCCAAGGTTGCCTGCGACCAACTCGTCACCATCCGCGAGGGCGAAGGCATCGTCAAGCGGGAGAAGTTGCGCCCATAGCAGACCCAGGGCGGCGGGCGGCCGTTCCGGAAAGCTGGTTCCCGCCCACCCCAGCGGGGCCGGGGAGGCTGCCCCCGATAACAGGTCGTTCTGTCGCCGCAGGCCCCCACCAGGTCCCCCGGGCAGCCCCGCCGCCGTCCCGGAGAGCCCGGAGTTCCTAAAACGGCGGGAGCAGTCGACAAACTATTGACAGGGAATCCCGCCTGGGGTAACCTGTTCCTGACACCGACGGGTGATGGGTGTGAAGCGTGTAAGTGCTCGTCGGGTCGGGAGGCATTCAGGTGTCAGCCAAGCTAGCATCCCTTACGCTAGTAACGTCTCTGCTGCTGTTCTCCACCGCCGCCTGGACGCAGCAGACCTCCGGCTCGATAGCCGGGGTAGTCAAGGACCACCAGGGAGCGCTCATTCCCAACGCCAAGGTGACCCTGGTCAATCAGGAGCAGGGCAGCAGCCGGGAGATGCAATCCAACCCGGACGGGAGCTTCGTGTTCTTCCCCCTGCTGCCGGCAACCTATTCGGTGATGATCGAGGCCGCCGGCTTCAAGAAGTTTGAACGCCGGGACATCAAGCTGTTCCCCAACGACCGTATTGCGCTTGGTGACGTCGTCCTGGAGGTCGGCTCACTGAGTGAGACCATTACGGTGGAGGCCTCGGTGGTGATGCTCCAGACGCAAAGCGCCGAGCGTTCCGGCATCATCACCGGCAGCCAGACCGTAAACCTGGCCTTGAATGGCCGTAACTATTTGAGTCTAATCGGGTTAGTCCCCGGCATTGTCAGTTGGGCCGACAACCAGGTGGCCGGGCCCGGCGGCATCGGATCGATTTCCGCCAACGGCCAGCGCGCCAACCAGAACAACCTCACTCTGGACGGCGTGGCCAACATGGATACCGGCTCCAACGGCACCCAGCACACCAGCCTGAACATCGACGCCGTGGCCGAGTTCAGGGTCATCACCAACAGCCAGCCGGCCGAGTTCGGGCGCTCGGCGGGCGCCGCCATCAACATCGTCACCAAGAGCGGCACCCGGGAGTTCCACGGCACCGGCTACTGGTTCCACCGCCATGAGGGGCTGAACGCCAACAGTTGGCGCAGCAATCAGGACGGTCTCCAGCGCAGGTTCTACCGCTACAACTACCAGGGCTACAACCTGGGCGGCCCCGTTTACGTCCCCAACAAGTTCAACACCAACAAGGAGAAGCTGTTCTTCTTCTGGTCCCAGGAGTGGCAGAACCAGCTCATACCCAACGCGACCCGTTACGTTACCGTGCCCACCGCGGCCCAGCGCAGGGGCGACTTCAGCCTGACCAACGAAGCCGACGGCTCGCTGGTGACCATCCGGGACCCGCTCAGCGCCGCGCCCTTCCCCGGCAACCAGATTCCAGCCGGCCGCCAGAGTGCGGATGGGGCCAAGATCCTCAATTTCTATCCGCAGCCGAACTTCACCGGGCGCCCGGACTACAACTACCAGACGCAGGTATCCGCCTCCTATCCCCGCCGCCAGCAGA
>VFZS01000508.1 GCA_016871095.1 Acidobacteriota bacterium | reverse complement strand
TCCTACAAGAGCTCGCGGCTGCACCTGAAGAAGCTACCCACGGAAAGCCGCCTGGTGGTGCAAGGCCCGGGGGAGAACGCCGGCATCATCGACATCGGCAACGGCCACGCCATCGCCTTCAAGATCGAGTCGCACAACCATCCCAGCTTCATCGAGCCCTTCCAGGGAGCGGCCACCGGGGTGGGCGGCATCCTGCGAGACATCTTCACCATGGGGGCGCGCCCCATCGCGGTGATGGACTCGTTGCGCTTCGGGCCGCTGGACGACCCCCAGGTGGGCGCTCGCAACCGGCGCATTCTCTCCGGAGTGGTTGCCGGCATCGCCCACTACGGCAACTGTTTCGGGGTGCCCACGGTGGGCGGAGAGTGCGTCTTCGACCCCAGCTACAACGGCAATCCTCTGGTGAACGTCTTCGCCCTGGGCATCTTCCGCAAGGACGAGATCTTCTACGCCCGGGCGCGGGGCGTGGGCAATCCGGTGATCTACGTGGGCGCCAAGACCGGCCGGGACGGCATCCACGGGGCCTCCATGGCTTCCGCGGAGTTCACCGAGGAATCCAAGCAGAAGCGGCCCAACGTGCAGGTGGGCGACCCATTCATGGAGAAACTGCTGCTGGAAGCCTGCCTGGAGGCCATGCGCACCGGCGCGGTGGTGGGTATCCAGGACATGGGCGCGGCGGGGCTGACTTGCTCGACCTGCGAGATGGGCAGCCGCGGCGGCACGGGCATCGAGATCGAGCTGGCGCGGGTGCCGCAGCGCGAGACCGGAATGACGCCCTACGAGACCATGCTCTCGGAATCGCAGGAGCGCATGCTGCTGGTGGTCGAGCAGGGCCGCGAGGAAGAGGTCTTCCAGGTGTTCCGCAGGTGGGGCCTGGACGCCGTCACCATCGGTGTGGTCACCGGCGACGGCCTGTTGCGGGTAAGGGAGAACGGGGTGGTGGTGGCCGAGATCCCCAACCGCGCGCTGGCGGACGAAGCCCCCATCTACGACCGGCCGCACACCGCGCCGCGGCGCACCGCCCCCATGGAAGGCCCCAGGTTCTCGAGCCGCAACCTTACCAACGACCTGAAGACGCTGCTCGCGGCCGGCGACCTGTGCTCGAAGCGCTGGATCTTCGAGCAGTACGACTACATGGTGCGCACCAACACCACCCAGGGTCCGGGGGGCGACGCCGCGGTGGTGCGCATCAAGGAGACCGGAACCTCGATCGCCATGGCGCTGGATGGCAACGGGCGGTACTGCCAGCTCTCGCCGCGCGAGGGCGCGCGCCTGGCCGTGGCAGAGTGCTGCCGCAACCTCTCCACCGTGGGCGCTCTGCCGGTGGCCGCCACCAACTGCCTGAACTTCGGCAACCCGGAGCGCCCCGAGATCATGGCGCAACTGGTCGAGGCCATCGAGGGCATGGCGGAGGCGTGCAGCTTCTTCGACACGCCCATCACCGGCGGCAACGTCAGCCTGTACAACGAGACACTCGGCGAAGCGGTCTACCCCACGCCGGTGGTGGGCATCGTGGGTTTGATGAAGACCGCGCAGCCGGTGACTATCGACTTCAAGCTGTACGGGCGCCCAATCGTGCTGCTGGGCGGGCTGGGCAGGTGCGACGCCGCGCGCTTCGGCTCGACGCAGTATGCCAAGGTGATCCTGAAGCGGCTTTGGGGCCTGCCGCCCGCGCTGGATCTGGACTACGAGAAGCGCGTCCAGACGGCGGCGCGCGACATCGTCAGCGCGGGACTGGCCGGGGCCGCGCACGACGTGAGCGACGGCGGCCTGGCCGTGGCTCTCGCCGAGTGCTGCTTCGGGGCCAGCGGCGTGGGCGCCGCCGTGGACCTGGACAGCGACCTGCCCCCGGAGATCCTGCTCTTCCACGAAGGCCCTTCCCGCATCCTGATCGCGACCGCCCAGCCGGAGCAGGTGGCGCGCATCGCCCGCAAGTATCGCGTTCAGGCGCCGGTCATCGGCGCTACCATGCGGGGGAGCCTCCGCATCCGCCGCAAGGGCGTGGTGCTGGTGGACTGCGATGTCAAGTCGCTGCGGGCCATATGGGAGGGGGCGCTGGAGAAGGCGCTCGAGGGTTAGCAGGGTGTTCGACCGTTTCCGTGAGGAATGCGGCGTCGTCGCGGTCTGCGGTCATCCCGAGGCGGCCAACCTGGCCTACCTGGGACTGTACGCGCTCCAGCACCGCGGGCAGGAGAGCGCCGGCATCGCCTCCAGCGACGGCCGGGAAGTCCGCTGCACGCGGGAAATGGGCTACGTGGTGGATGTCTTCACGCCGGAGCAGCTCGCCCGGCTGCCCGGCCACATGGCCATCGGCCACACGCGCTACTCGACCGCCGGCAGCACGGTGCTGGCCAACGCGCAGCCCTTCGCGGTGGTGTGCAACAAGGGCCGCATCGCGGTGGCGCACAACGGCAACCTGACCAACGGCGCGGAACTGCGCCGGGAGCTCGAGCAGCAAGGCTCCATCTTCCAGTCCTCCAGCGACACCGAGGTCATCCTGCATCTGGTGGCGCTCTCGCGTGAGCGCACTCTCGCGGGCGCCTTGCGCGAAGCCCTGCTCCAGTTGGAGGGCGCTTTCTCGATGGTCTTCCTGGCGGAGGACCGCGTGATTGTGGCCCGCGATCCGCATGGCTTCCGTCCCCTGGCCATGGGACAGATGGAGCTTTCGGGGGGCCGCACTTGCTGCGTGTTCGCTTCCGAGACCTGCGCCTTCGACCTGATCGGCGCGCTGTACATGAACGAGGTGGAGCCGGGCGAGATGGTGATGGCCGGCCCGGAGGGCCTCACCCGCGAGCGCTACGTGCCGGAACAGCCGCGGGCGCACTGCGTCTTCGAGCAGGTGTACTTCTCGCGCCCGGACTCGATCGTTTTCGGCCGGCCGGTGGAGCAGTCGCGCGAATTGCTAGGTCGCCTGCTGGCGCGCGAGCACCCGGTCGAGGCGGATGTGGTTGTGCCGGTGCCCGACTCGGGGGTGGCCGCCGCGCTGGGCTACGCGGACGAGTCCGGCATTCCCTTCCGCCACGGGCTGATCCGCAACCACTACATCGGGCGCACTTTCATCGAGCCTTCCCAGGCCATCCGCGATTTCGGGGTGAGGCTGAAGCTCAACCCGGTGCGGCGCCTGTTGGAAGGCCGGCGGGTGGTGCTGGTGGACGACTCGATCGTGCGCGGCACCACCAGCCGCAAGATCGTGCGCATGGTGGGGCAGGCCGGGGCCCGCGAGGTACACCTGCGCATCGCCTGCCCGCCTACCATCTCCCCCTGTTTCTACGGCGTGGATACGCCCACCAAGCGCGAGCTGATCGCCGCCAACTCGAGCGTCGAGGAAATCCGCCGCTTCGTCGAGGCCGACACCCTGGGCTACTTGTCCCTGGCCGGTCTGCGCGAGGCCGTCGGCGACGTGGAGCGTTGCGCGTACTGCTACGCCTGCTACACCGGCGACTATCCCACCGAGCTGCTCAACCTGGAAGAGCTGATGCAAGCAAGAACGCGCCGCTGACCGTTATGCCTCAAGTCGCCCCCTCCGCTCGACGCGTGCCCTACTCCCGGGTCCGCGAGCTGGCCGAGATGGCCATGGCCCGGGAGGGCGTGCTTAAGTTGTACTTCGGCGAATCCAATCTGCCCACTCCGGAGTACATCAAGCGCGCCGCCCAGAAGGCCATGGCCGACGGTTACACCTTCTACACCGAGAACGCCGGCCTGCCGTCGCTGCGCCGCGGCCTGGCCGAGCACTATCAGAAGCTGCACGCCCTGACGCTCGATCCGGACAGCGAGATCGTCATCACCGCCTCGGGCGTGCAGGCGCTGAACGTCACCATCCGCTGCGCATTGGATCCCGGCGACGAGGCCCTGGTGCTGACCCCGGCCTGGCCCAACGGCGCCGCCAATGTGATGATCGCCAGCGCCGTGCCGCGCGAGATCCCGCACCTGCTCAACGGTGGGCGGTACGGCGTGGACTTCGCCGCGCTGGAAGCCGAGGTCAACCCGCGCACGCGGCTGCTCATCTACACCTCGCCGTCGAACCCCCTGGGCTGGGTGGCCACTGAGGAGGAACAGGACCGCCTGCTGGAGTTCGCGCGCCGGCACAACCTGTGGCTGCTGGCCGACGAGGTCTACGAACGGCTGTATTACCGCACGGCGAGGCTGGGCGAGCCGGCGCCCTCGATCCTGCGCAAAGCCACGCGCGAGGACTCCGTCATCGTGGCGCAGTCGTTCTCCAAGAGCTACTGCATGACCGGCTGGCGCGTGGGCTGGCTGGTGGCCCGGCGCGATCTGGCCCGCAAGGCCGCCGAGTTGAACGAGTTCA
>VFZS01000507.1 GCA_016871095.1 Acidobacteriota bacterium | reverse complement strand
TTCACCGCCATCAAGACGGACATCGACGACGCCATGGATCCGAACCGCTGGGACCGCGTCAACTGGACCGCCAGCAACGCCGAGATCGACACCATGCTGCGCAAGGTGACCTTCCTGCGCGAGTCCTTCGACAAGCGCGTGGATGTGGCTGTGGACATGCACGGGCGATATGACCTGGGCAGCGCCAAGCGGGTGGCCGCCGCGCTGGAGCCGTTCCGGCTGCTGTTTCTGGAAGAGCCCGTCCCGCCGGAGAACATCGACGCCATGCGGGACGTGCGCGAGTCCACCAGGACCCCCATCTGCTGCGGCGAGAACCTCTTCCTGCGGCACGGCTTCCGCGAGATCCTGGAGAAGCGCGCCGCCGACATCATCATGCCGGACATCCAGAAATGCGGCGGCCTGCTGGAGTCGCGCAAGATCGCCGACATGGCCCACACCTACTACGTCCCGGTGGCCCCGCACTGCGTGGTGTCGCCCATCGGCACCATGGCCTCCTGCCATGTCTGCGCGGCCATCCCGAACTTCCTGGTGCTGGAGTGGCACTGGATCCAGCGGCTGGAAGCATGGCGCAGCTTCATCCAGGAGGGGGAGATCATCGACAAGGGTTTCATCACCGTCCCGGACCGGCCGGGCCTGGGAGTGGAGATGAACGAAGCAGCGGCGCGCAAGGCGCAAGTGCCTGGCACGGACTGGTTCGCCGCTTCCTGAGGAGGCAGTCATGCGGTGCGCATGGATTCCCTTGATGCTGGCCGCGGCGGCCGCAGCCCAGGTGACGCCTGACCCCAAGCTCCGCGTCAATCGCAACACCTATCATCCGGTCATCGAGGTGCTCCGGGACCAGCGCACCGCGGCGACCGACGCGCAACTGGAGCAACTCAGGAGACTCCCCTTGGAAGCAGTGTGGGCCGCGGTGAACCGCCTGGGTTACACCCACTGCTACGTCAGCGGCTTGAGATCCACGCGGCCGCAGGAGCGCCTGGCGGGCCGCGCGCTTACCATGCGCTACCTGCCGCGGCGCCCCGATCTGGATCAGGCCATGGAGACCCTGGCCAAGGAGGGCGATTGGCCGCGCGGCTACCACGTTCGCGCCGCCGAGGAAGCCAAGCCCGGCGACGTGCTGGTGGTGGACTTGGGTGGCGTGATCAGCGGCGGAGTTTTCTTCGGCGACATCTCCGCGCTGGCCGCTCAAATGGCCGGCGCGCGCGGCGCGGTATTGTGGGGCTCCACCCGCGACCTGACGGAGCTTCAGGAGATGGCGGGCTTCCCCGTGTTTGCGGTGGGCTTTGATCCGCCCGGCGCCACCCAGGTCGGAGTGGACTGGAACGTGCCCATCCGCGTGGATGGCGTGGCCGTCCTGCCGGGCGATGTGGTGGTGGCCGACGCCGAGGCCGTCGTGTTCTTCCCGCCGCAACTGGCCGCCAAGGTCATCGAGGCCGCGCAGAAGACCGTGGACCAGGAGAACTACGAGCGCGAGCTGGTGCGCCAGAAGAAGCACCGCTTCCGCGACGTCTACCCGCTCAGCCCCGAGCTGCGTAAGAAGTACGAAGCGGAGCGGAAGAAGCCCTGAACCGGGGACAGCCCGCATGCTTCCCAGCAGCGCGGCGGGGTGGTCAGCGGCCCGCTGAGGGGAAACATGCGGGCTGTCCCCGGGTTCAGACGATTACGAAGCCATCCCCTCACCAACGGCCTTGCCGGTTGAACAGCCCGGTGTCGCGCAGCAGGAACATCCAGGCGTAAGTGCGCACCAGCAAGCTGGTCCAGAAGGGGATGATCGCCAGGCACAGCGCGGTGGCGGCTGCCGCCATGATGACCGACCGCAGCAGAATTGCCGCGCACAGCGGGTCTAGCACGTAGTGGTCTTGCCGCAGCCCGAAGGCCCCAGCAGCGAGAAGAATCCGCCGCGCGCCACCTCCAGCGAGACGCCGGCCAGGGCGCGGTGCTCGGGATAGTGCTTCGAAACCTCGCGCAGCTTCAGGACCGGGCCCATCTCAGCCGTCCGCGCCGCCGGCGCGCTCGAAAGCGTCCGCCAGGCGGAACATCCCGGTTTCATCGAAGTGGTTAGTGAGGATCTGCATCCCCACCGGCAGCCCCGCCACGGTGCGCCCGCACGGCACGCTCATGCAGGGGATGCCAGCCAGGCTCCCGGTGATGGTGTAGATGTCGGAGAGGTACATCTCCAGCGGGTTGTCCAGTTTCTCGCCCAGCCTGAAGGCGGGAAACGGAGACACCGGCGTGACTATGGCGTCCACCTGGCGGAAGGCCTCCGCGAAGTCGCGGGCGATGAGCGTGCGCACCTTCTGGGCTTTCAGGTAGTAAGCATCGTAGTAGCCCGAGCTGAGCACGTAAGTGCCCAGCATGATGCGCCTCTTGCACTCCGCCCCGAAGCCCTCTCCCCGCGTGCTCCGGTACATGTCGATCAGGGTCTCGCCGCCGGGAGCGCGCATGGTGTAACGCACGCCGTCGTAGCGCGCCAGGTTCGAGCTGGCCTCCGCCGTGCAAATGATGTAGTAGCAGCCCACGGCGTAAGGCGTGTGCGGCAGGCTGATCTCGCGCACCCCGCAGCCCAGCCGCCGCAGCGCGTCCACGCCCCGCGCGATCAGGTCTCCGGTCTCGCTGGCCAGCCCGTCGAAATACTCCCGCGGCAGCCCGACCTTGACGCCCCGCGCCCGGCCATCCAGCGCGGCCGCGTAGCCGGGAACGGGAGCGAAGGCCGAGGTGGAATCCATTTCGTCGCGCCCGGCGATGACGCCCAGCAGCCGGGCAGTGTCCCGCACGCTGCGCGCGAAGGGGCCAATGTGGTCGAGCGAGCTGGCGAAAGCCACCAGCCCGTAGCGCGACACGCGCCCGTAGGTTGGCGTCACTCCCACCACGCCGCAGAACGAGGCCGGCTGGCGGATCGAGCCGCCCGTATCGGAGCCCAGCGCCAGCACCGCAGTCCCCTGCGCCACCGCCGCCGCCGGGCCGCCGCTCGAACCGCCGGGCACCCGCTCCGGCGCCACCGGATTGCGCACCGGACCGAACGCCGAGTTCTCGTTCGAGGAGCCCATGGCAAACTCGTCGCAGTTGGCCTTGCCCAGCACCACCGCCCCCGCCTGCTCCAGCCGCATCACCGCGGTGGCGTCGTAGGGCGGCACGTAGCTGGCCAGCAGCCGCGAGCCGCAGGTAGTCCGCACGCCCCGCGTGCAGATGACGTCCTTGACCGCCACGGGCACTCCGGCCAGCGCGCCCCCGTCCTGGCCTCGCGCCAGCTTCTCATCCACCCGCCGCGCCGCCTCCAGGGCACGCTCCGGACAGAAATGCAGGTACGCGTTCGTCTTCGCGTTCTCCGCCTCGGCGAACCGCAGGGCTTCAGTGGCCAGTTCCACCGCGCTGAACGCCCGCGCCGCCAAGCCTTCCCGGATGCGGTCAACAGTGAGGCTGGCTACTTCCATCGCGCCGCTACCGCTCAATCACCTTGGGAACCTTGTAGAAGCCTCCGCCGGCCACCGGCGCGTTGGCCAGCGCCGCCTCCGCATCCAGCACCGGGCGCTCGGCATCCTCGCGCAACGTCGCCGTCTCCCCGGCGTCGTAGAGCACCTGGGCCATGGGCTCGACCGCGCGCGTGTCCAGCTCGTTGAGCTTCTCCATGTAGGTGAGCACGTCGCCCAGCTCCGAAGAGAAGCGCTCCACTTCTTCGTCGCTCAGCTTCAGGTGGGCCAGGCCGGCGACGTAGCGGACTTCCTGCTCGGTGACTCTCACGCCTGCGCCTTCCTCCGCGAGGCGCGATAGGCCATGCGCAGGCCGGAGTCCGGGATGGCCTCCGCTTCATCGCCGCACAGCGTCGCCGCGCGCTGGACGGGCCGCCGCGGGAGGCCCTGGCGGAACTCGATGCGATGGACCAGGTCGCGCCCAACCACCTTCCGCAGCCGGCCCATGATCTGCCCTGCCAGAGTGGTGAGCTGGCGCCGCCAGATCTCGTCGTCCACTTCCACGATCAGCGTGGCTCCCGCCAGCATCGCGGCCCGCGCCCGCAGCGCGATGCGCTTGCCCACCGCCACCGGCCAGGCCGCTCGCACAACCTCGTCCGGCGTCAGGCTGACACCGGGAAGCCGCATTCCAGCCAGCAATCTACCCGCCCGCTCCATGGCTCGATCCGAGACTGATCATTCTATCATCCCCACCGAGCGGCGGCACACAGTCCGGAGGGCGCCCGCCCCGGGCCGCAGGCCCAGACGGGTCGCGTCACGCCCTCCGATGAAGCCGCCCGAGGGTTCAACGAACTCCCTGTACTACTAACCCGCGAAGCTTAAAAATTTTTTCTTCGGCGCCCTGCTCA
>VFZS01000506.1 GCA_016871095.1 Acidobacteriota bacterium | reverse complement strand
TGCATCGACTGGTTGTGCTCGCGGTTGCCGCCGCCCTCGCGGTGTGCGGCGCCGAAAAGGGGAAGTGGGTGAAGCTGTTCGACGGCAAGACGCTCCAGGGTTGGGAGGTGCACAGCGGCACGGCCACTTACCGGGTGGAGAAGGGCGCCATCGTCGGCACCGCCGTGCTGGGCAGCCCCAACACCTTCCTCTGCTCCACCAAGGAATACGGGGACTTCATCCTGGAGTTCGAGGTCCTGGTGGACAATGAGCTGAACTCGGGCGTGCAGATCCGCAGCCAGATCGCGCCACAGGAAATGGTCTTCGACCTCGAGGACCAGGGCAAGAAGATCCAGCGCAAGATCCCCGCCGACCGGGTGTACGGTTACCAGGTCGAGATCGCGGCGCTGCCCAGCACCAACTCGGGCAACGTCTACGACGAAGCCCGCCGCGCCCGCTTCCTGGACGATGTTTCCGGCAAGCCCGAGGCCCAGAAGGCCTTCAAGAACGGCGAGTGGAACAAGTACCGCATCGAGTGCCGGGGCGACTCGATCAAGACCTGGGTCAACGGCGTGGCCGTCGCCGACTTCAAGGACTCGATGACCACGCGCGGCATCATCGGCCTTCAGGTGCACTCCATCCCCAAAGACAAGTTCAAGCCCTACGAGGTGCGCTGGCGCAACCTGCGCCTTCAAGAACTGCGGTAGCCGCCCGCAGTGGGGACAGGCTAGGGTGTCCCTCCGTGGACACCCCGGCCTGTCCCCACTCTTCCCCGCACCGCCTCCACAACCTCGCCCAGCGTGATCCCCTCGATCGCCTGGCCCGGGCGCGGGGTGGATACTACCCGCACCCGTTCCCCACGCGGCGCCCAGATGGCCGGATCGGAGGGGCCGAACAGGGCCACCACCGGCGCGCCCACGGCCGCCGCCAGGTGGGTGATGCCCGAGTCATTCCCCACGTATAACGACGCCCCGGCCAGCCAGCAGCCCAGCTCGTAGAGATCGTCGAAACGGACCGCGCCCGCCAGCTCGTCCTCCGGTCCGGCGCACCAGGCCACTGGCAGCCGTGGCTCCAGCCGCCGCGCCAGCTCCCGAAAACGCTCCAGCGGCCAGCGCTTGCGCGCGCTCCCCGAGAAGGGATGAATCACCGCGTGCCCGCCCTCGCGGCGCGGGCACTCGATGCGCGGCGCCGCCGTGCCGCTGCCTCCCGCCTGCGCCAGAGACTGGTCCGCCGCGTGAACGCCCGCGGTCTCGTCCGGCAGCGCCGGAAGGAACCGGAAGGGCAGCCCGGCGACCGCTGCGCGGAAATCAACGTTGCCCGTCCCGTACCAGGAGATGATCTCGTCGAAACCCGCCAGGGACTCCAGCAGCCCCGCGGGCGGCTCCCGCTCCGGAATCCCCAGCAGGTCCAGCCCGGTGGCGGAGATGGCGCGCACCCGCGCGGCGCAGCGCACCAGCGGAACGCTATGCGAGGGCGCCCACACCTCGAGGTATTCGCAGCGCAAATGCTCGATCGCCGGCAACGACAGGATGCAGTCGCCGATAGCGCCCGGGCGGATGACCAGCCGTCGCAAGGCTCAGCGAATCTCGTAGGGCAGCCGGACGTCGATGGTCCGGGGCGGCAGGCAGGACTTGGCGTCGCAGGCCTGGTAGCGCAGCTTGCCCGCCAGCACGCCGGTTCCCGTGGGCGCATCCGCGGCCGCCTGCAAGCGCGCCACGATGACGAAGTCGCCAGTGAACACCGAAACCGGCTTGTCGGAGAACCCGTAGTCGCGCAACTCGGGCTTGGGGTACGTCGTCTCAAGGACCTTGAGGGGACCGCCCTCGTCCCAGCGCAGGCGCAGCGGGATCAGGTACTCGTCGTTGGGGCTGTGACTGTTGACGTGGTAGCCGCCGCGCAGTTGCACGTTGATCTTCGCGCTGGCCGTCCCGCCGCGCTTCAGCACGGCGCCGGCCGGCGCGGACGCGCTCAGTACCCCGCTACTCTGCCCCGCCAGCGGGGCGGCCAGCAGCAGCGCCGCCGCCAGCGGAATCCAACAGCTCCACCACGTCGTTCTCATACCGCCTCTTGCTCGTCAACCCGACGTGCACCCTGGCCACTTTCCCCTCGCGGTCGATCATGAAGGTGGTCGGCAGCGAATCCACCCCGCCGTAGTCCCGGGCCACCCGGTCGTCGCCCATCAGCACCCGGTAGTTGACCTTCAGCCGCGACATGAAGGGTCGCACCGCTTCCCATCCGTCCTCGTCCATGGAGATGCCCAGCACGGCGAAGCCCTGGTCCTTATAGCGCCGCTCGAACTCGACAAACCAGGGGATCTCGACCACGCACGGCCCGCACCAGGTGGCCCAGAAGTTGAGCAGCACCACCTTGCCGCGGTATTGCGAAAGGCGTACCACGCTCCCGCCGGGATCCTTCAGCTCGAATTCCGGGGCCACCCGGCGCTCGGTGCGGCGCTGGCAGCCGGTGACTAGCAGCGCGGGCAGAGCCGTCAGGACGGCGCGGCGAGAGGGTAACCAGGGCATGGGTATACTGCCATTATATCGAGAGCACCGGGCGCGCCAGCAGGCTGCGGAACCAAGCTCGTCGTGCGCGCCGCCAGCTTGCTGCCAGCGTGTGCTCGTCGTGGGCGCGCCCGGCCGCCAGCATCCACGCCGCGGTGTCGCAGAAGCTCTCGCACACATACTCGCGCCACCGGCGGCCGCGCGCCGTGCGGTCCGCGCTGGTGAGTTCGCGCTTGCGCCACTCCGCCGACCAGCCTAACTCGCCCCGCGCGCGCCGCCGCTCCTCATCCTCCAGCAGCGCTTCCCAGGATTTCCGGGCGGCGTTGTCCAAGCGCAGCCACACGAAGTGAAACAACTCATGTACTACTATGCGCGCCAGCTCACGCGGGCGCTTCAGCAGGTCGGCTTCCAGCACTATCTCACGCCGCCGCAGAAACGTACCCGCATGAACGGGAGTCCCGCGCTCGGCTTCCGAGAGCAGCCGGCCCCGGTGCGCGCTGAGCCGCGGTGCGAACCGCAAGCAGATGGGGCGGCCCTCCAGCTTCATGGCTGGGGCGGCTTGGGCATGGGCAGGTCGTAACGCTTGGGCGAGAAGAACGCGGGAATCTCTTCCTTTACCTCGAGGCTCTTCTTGATCTGCTCCATCCACTCCGCGAAGCGGACGTTGCGCAGCTCCAGTTGAATGGCGTCACTCACTTCGGCCAGCTTCTGGGCGCCGACTTCCTCGACGCGGAACAGGTAGAACCCGTTGGGTTGGCGCACCGGTCCGCCCACCTCGCCGGCCTTGAGCGCGAAAACGACTTCCTTGATCGGGTCCGGGACCTTGTCGGAGCGGCGGATGGTTCCGAAGTCGCCGTCCTTGGCGGCCGAGGTCTCATCCTCGGAGTGCGCCTTGACCAGCTTGACGAAGTCCGCCCCACCGCGGATCTGCTTGAGCAGGTCCTCGGCCTTGGCCTTGGCTTCGGCTTCGCTGAGCGGCTTCTTGGCCGCGGGGTCGGTCTGCGGAGGGGGAGCGTTGGTGAAGGAGATATACAGGACTTTCACGCGGGCCTGCATGTAGCGGTCCTGGTTGGACTGGTAGATCTTCTCCACCTCTTCGGGCGCGAACTTGAACTGGCTGTACTTCTCGCCGACCACCGCCTGGTAGAGCAACTGCATGCGGTTGTAAGCGATGCCCTCTTTGTAGGGACTCTGCTGATCCAGCTTCTGCGCTTCGGCCAGTTGCACCAGGTGGCGCAGCAGAGCGTACTGCTGGACGAAGCTCTTGCGGTCGGACAGGGCCTGCTGGGCCATCTGCGGCGGCATAGCCTTCAGCAGGACCTCCAACTCACCGTAGGTCACGGGCTTGCCTCCGACCGTGGCCACCACTGCGCCGGGCGCCAGCGCCTCTTCCATGGTCACGCTGGGAGTTGGGGGCTGCTGCGCCACGAGGCCCGCCCCAAGCAGGAAGGCAATACCAAGAGAGGCTTTCATCAGGGAGATCCTGTCAGGAGTAACCTACGAGTGTAACACGTTCGATTCGCGGTCAGGGCGACTGCGCGTAATACTCGCCCAGCCGGGTCAGATTGCGGGCGAAGTCCGCCGAGGTGATGATCTTCTCCAGCGGCGGCTGCGGGCCGAGGAAGATCTCGACCGTGTCGTTCTCCTTGAGCGGGATGACCTGCGAGCGCGATGCCATATCATCGCCGGCCGAGCCGTCGGCGCGCCCGCGGCCGATTCTGAGAACCATGTCCCTGGCCGCGTAGGTGAACACCAGCCGGTTGGACTTGCCGATCGTGCCGGTGCGCGTCCAGGCGCCGCGCCCGTCCATGGCGTCGATCAACCGGCGCGCCTCGGAC
>VFZS01000505.1 GCA_016871095.1 Acidobacteriota bacterium | reverse complement strand
CAGGCCCATTCCGCCACCTTGCCTGCTTTCTCGGCGGCAGCGGCGCAGTCCCTGGACTACGACCGGGACGGCTTCATGGACCTGCTGGTCTTCAACCACTCCGAGCCCACTGAGGTCTTCCCCGGCCTGCCGCGTGGCGGTCGCCACTCGGTCGGCGCGCGGCTTTATTGGGGCGGCCCGGAGGGCTTTGCCAGGGACCGCTTCACGTGGATTCCCACCTACGGCCCGCACAGCAAGCAACTGCCCGATCCGGGGAACCTCGCCGACCGCTCCCCGCGCGAGTCGTACACCTCGCCAGCTATCCCGGTGCCGGCCGGCGTCTCGTCGGGGTTCGTGGAGGTCCGGGCGCGCCTGGGCACCGCCGCCACCGTCGCGGTCGAGGCCCTGAGTCCGGACCCTGGCGCCGCCTGGCAGACGCTGCCCCTGGCGGCACGCACCGGGGAGACGCTGCGCTTCGGCCCGATCAGACTGCCGCCCGGCGGCCAGTTCCGGTACCGGCTGGTCCTGGACTCTGCGCTCCTCGGCACCTTCCCCGTGGTCGAGGAAGTCGCCGGGATTGCCGCGGGGCCGCCGCAGTGAAACCAGATTGAAGCATGCGCGGCCGAGCAACGTCCAGAACACCGGCCGCTTCCTCGCACCGTTGACTGGCAGAGCCGGCTCTACTGGTAATTGGACACACGTTTGCTTCAGGAGACAGGAAGACCATGAAAACCATGCAAAGATCGCTGGCGGCGGCCCTGGCCGCCGTGAACGCCGTGGGTGTCGGCATGGCCGCGGAAGACGGGGCCGTGCCTCGGAAGGGACCGGCTGCCGGCGTGCGCACGGCGATCGTCGTCGTTGCGGCCGCCGACGCGCCTGGCCACGTGAAGGCAGCGGCGGACGTCGTCTGCGCCGGCAAGAACGACCACCGGGCCATCAACGCCGCCGTCGCGGGCCTGCCGGAAGTCGGTGGGCGCGTGCATCTGACCGGTGGGTCCTTCAGCGTCGGTGCGGTGGAGGGGGCCTTCGGCGGCGTCACCATCGCGCGGAGCAACGTCCTGCTGACCGGCGAAGGGAGCGCGACCCGGCTGCTGCTGCAGGACGGCCTGACCGACATCAATGTGATCTGGATCCGGGGCGACCTTCAGGACGTCACCGTCCGCGACCTGTTCATCAACGGCAACGGCAAGAACCAGGCGCCATGGGTCCGGGAGCGGTCCCAGTGGAACGGCGGCAACGGTATCAAGATCATCAACCCGGCGGGGGGAACGGACGCCGCGGGGATTTACGACCCGTCACCCCGCAACGTCAAGGTGACCAACTGTCACATCGAGGACTGCCAGCTCATGGCCGTCATGGCGCACGGTACGGCCGTCGAGGTCCTGGACGGCTATTTCACCGGCAGCTTCGGCAGCCATGTGGTCGAGATCCTCGGCCACTCCGGGCGCATCGAGGGCTGCGCTCTGCGGGTGAAGGACGGCGACACGGCCGGCTTCGGCTTCTCCACCGACCGGTCCTATTACTACCACATCATCAACAACAAGATCTTCGTCGAGACCGGCGGCAGGATCAACGGGCATCCCATCAACAACTGGCCCCCCAAGCTGTCGGGCCGCGAAACCGCCGCGGGACGGGAGTTCCACGGCATCATCGCCGGCAACATCCTCATCAACAACGGCAGCGCCGGCTACGTGCGGCTGGACGGGTACATGGACCTGGTGCACCACAACATCTTCCGGGGCGTGCCCGTGGTGATCGGCTGCCCCAGCGGCGGCATGGGCGTCACGTTTGACCACAATCTGCTGATCAACAGCTCCCTGGAGATCAGGAGCCCGCATCGTGACAAGGAGAGCCGCATCCTGATCGACGGCAACCAGTTCTTCAACTCCAGCGTCAAGCACACCGACGGGATTGTCGTCTGGGGCAACAACCCCGGCTACGTCACGGAGAACAGCGGCACGGCCGTCGTCGCCGCGGACCAGACGTCGGTGGTGGTGGCACACGGACTGGTCGCAATTCCGGCCTCGGTCCAGCTCACCCCCGCAAACAGCCTGGGCGCGGCGGGCAAGTTCTGGGTGGACGAGCTGACCGCGCGCCAGTTCGCCATCCGCGTGGACGCCGCGCCGGGAGCCGCCCCCGCGGTCTTCCACTGGCGGGCCGTCACGACGGGCAGTCAAACAGTCGAGAGAAAACCCTGAAGAGCGGATCAAGATGCGAACCATCATCGACGTCCACGCCCACTTGGGCAAGGTCATCCATGGCTATCCGCCGCTGACGGTGGAGAAGCTCCTGCGCTTCATGGACACGCACGACATCGAGTGGTCGGTCGTGCTGCCGCTGGTGCATCCGGAAGAGGAGGACTACTACTACACCACCGAGCAGGCCCTGGAGGACTGCGCCCGGCACCCGGACCGGCTCATCCCCTTTGCCAATGTCGATCCGCGCCGCAGTTCCAACGACGGCAAGTACGACTTCTACCCCGTGCTCAAGGAGTACGCTGACCTGGGGTGCAAGGGCTGCGGCGAGTTCCTCTGCAATCTCCCGACCAACGACCCGCGCATGAAGGGCATCTACCGCGCCTGCGGCCGGCTCGGGTTCCCGGTGGTGTTCGATTTCCGCTGGCGACGCATGACCGGCGTGCTGGATCCGGTCGGGATGCCCTGGCTGGAGGAGTGCTTGAAGGAGTTCCCGGAGACCATCTTCGTGGGTCACGGCCCATCATGGTGGGCGGAGATCTCAGCGGACGTGACCGACGACCAGAAGGCCGGGTACCCGACCGGTCCGGTGGTCCCGGGCGGCAGCATCGACCGGCTCCTGGCCCAGTATCCCAACCTCCATGCGGACCTGTCGGCCGGGAGCGGCCTGAACGCCTTCCGCCGCGACCTGGCTTACGCGCGGGAGTTCGTTGTCCGGCACTCCAGGAAGCTGATGTTCGGCACGGACCGCTTCGTGCGAGAGGAGGATCCGGAGATGATTGGGGTTCTGCGGGCCATGGCCCTGCCCGCCGACGTGGCGCGGGCCGTCTTCCGGGGGAATGCCGCGAGCCTGCTGAAGCCGGATAGGCCCGAAGGAGATCAACCGTGAAGACCCTCGTGACCGTGGCGGCGAGCACGCCGGAGTTGCCGCGCAAGAGCGAAGGCGACGCCATCGAGCTGACGGACGGCCGCCTGCTGCTCACCTACATGGAGTTCGGCGGCGACGGCAGCGACTTCGCCCGGACCCGGCTCGTGGCCCAGGAGTCCGCCGACGGCGGCCTGACTTGGGGTCGGCACCGGGTCATCACCGAGACCGCGCCGGGCGATGTCAACGTCTATTCGCCCAACCTGATCCGCACGGCGGACGGCGGCATTCTGCTGCTGTTCCATCGCAACCACGGCAAGGACGACGGTCATGGCGCGTTGTGCACGCTCTACGCCTGGAAGTCCGCCGACGAGGGCCGCACCTTCGCGCCGTTCGCCGAGTTCTCCGCGCGGAAAGACTTGTCGCTCTGCAATGCCACGGTCAAACGGCTCGCGTCCGGGCGGTTGCTGCTGCCGGTGAGCCCGGCGGTTCCCGGCGACCATGGGCCGTGGGGCAAGTACGCGGTCACCGTGCTGTACAGCGATGACGACGGCCGGACCTGGCGCGAG
Source organism: Acidobacteriota bacterium (assembly GCA_016871095.1). Classification (GTDB taxonomy): domain Bacteria; phylum Acidobacteriota; class Terriglobia; order Bryobacterales; family Bryobacteraceae; genus VFZS01. The sequence continues at coordinate 711 of VFZS01000505.1, read as the reverse complement.
GCCGTCAACCGACTGACGTTGCCCCTGCGCGGGGCCATGGAGCCGCACGTCGAGGAGACCCGCGACGGCCGGGTGCTGATGGTCATGCGCAACCAGCTCGGGGCGCTGTTCCTGTCCGAGTCCGGCGATGACGGCCTGACCTGGTCCAAACCGCAGACCACCGGCCTGCGCACGCCGGAGTCCTGCCCGGAACTGACCCGCATTCCAGACACCGGCGACCTGCTGATGATCTGGAACAACAGCGAGTATGACCCAAGCTTCCGATCGCACTACGGCAAGCGCAGCCCGCTCACGGCCGCCGTGTCCCGCGACGAGGGCCGCGCGTGGGAACACGTCCGGGACCTCGAGGACGACCCGACCCGCGCCTTCTCGAACCCCGGCTGCCGCTTCACGCGCGATGGCAAAGCCATTCTCAACTACTGGACCTGCGAGTATCTGCCGGACTGGCGGATGCAGGACGTCATTGACCTGCGTGTGGCCGTCATCGACACGGCGTGGTTCTACAGTTCGTCCGCCGCTGCGGCAGAAAAGAGTGACGGTGCCGCGCATGACAAGATGCAAGCCGACGGGACGAGACATGAGGCCATGGTTCCTGACACGCTGGACCTGGCGGAGCGGGGAAAACAAGGGCCTCGACGTGGAGGAGAAGATGCTGGCGGCCATGCTCGACCGCACCACGACGGACGGTCTCTATCTCAACCCGCCACTGGA
>VFZS01000504.1 GCA_016871095.1 Acidobacteriota bacterium | reverse complement strand
CGATATGGCGCCCGTGCCGATCAGTCCTACACGCAAGACAGGATCCTCCTTCCTTGAATCTCGCAGTATAGCAGCCACGCGCTAGGCCCGGGCCGGCTCCAGCCCGTGACCCTCGCCGCAGATGGCGACCTCCAGCCCGAGCGCCTTAAACATGGCCGCCTTGGCCGCCAGCGCCAGGTTGGCCCCCGCGGCGTCCGGCGCGTACGCCACCTGGATGTGGTTGGACTTGTGCCGCGCCATGAACTGGTCGCGCGTTACTCCGGGCATCACCGCGTGCATGATGGGCCACTGCGAGGTGGTGATCCGCCAGCGCCGCTCGGTCTCCTCCTGCGGCAGCCCCACGACGCTCGCGCGCCCGATGTCCACCTTGAGCTTCCCGCGCTCCACAAAGACGCGGCTCCACACGATTTCGCCGGGCTTGCTCACGCCCTTCAGCGAGCCGCCTCCCAGCGGGAAATACATGGGCGGCTGGCGCTCGCTCACCGCGCCCGCATAACCCCCGGCGAAGTGCTGCGGCGGCGCCCCGCCGGAGATCTCCAGCACCCAGACGAACCGCGGCGTGCCGTCCGGGCTGAAGTCCTCGCCGTAGCGCACGTCGTGCAGCGTGGTCTCCGGGTCGAAGCCCAGCTTGCGCCAGATGCGGTTGGTCACCAGCGCATCCAGCCCGGCGCACTCGTCCACCTCGTTGAAGTGCGGCAGCGCCTGCCCTCCGTACAGGATGCGGCCGGTCTTCGGGTCCTTCACCGGCGGCCGGTCCACGTTGTTCAGCAGGCCCTCGACCAGGTCGGAGGCCGGCGTGAGGTCCTTCAGTCCCTGCTGGTACTGTATGCCTATGGTATCGCAGCCGAACTCATCGGCGATGCGCAGCGCGGCGATGTACATCTTGCACTGCTCCAGGATCTGCTCATCCGTGAGGTCGGTCTCCGGGTTCGACCCGGTCACGAAGCGCATTCCCTGCGCATCCAGCCAGGCGCGCACCGCGCGCGCTTCCTCGTCCGGAACCCGCCGCATGGCGGCATACAGCGCCGACTGGCTCAGCCGCTCCTTGAACACGCCCGTGGCGTGCAGCAGCTCGTCGGGGATGATGGCGTTGTACATCCCCATGCATCCCTCGTCGAAGATCCCCATGATGACCTTGTTCGTCTTCAGTTCCCGCGCCAGTTTGCGGCCCAGCCGGATGGCCTTGACCGGCAGACTGAACTGCTTGAGGCTTCGCGCGTGGCTGGTGTCGTGCACCAGGATTTCGCCGGCCAGCCAGCGCTTCAAACCCTGCACGAAGAAATCGTCGGTGAAATCCACGCTCCACAGCGTGCTATAGGCCACTCCGGCCTTGGTCAGCCCGGCGTTCAGGTTCAGCATCCCCACCAGGCCGGGCCATTCACCGCTCCAGTTGGCCACCGTCAGGATAGGCCCCTTGTGCGTGAGCAGCCCCGGGAAGACGTGGTGGCTGTATTGCCACACCGCCTCGCACACCACCAGCGGCGCCTCGGGCGGGATCTGGCGGAACACCTCCAGCCCGTACCTCTGGCTGTCGATGAAGCCATGACCCTTCTCCGGGTCATAAGGATGGCCGCGGCGCACCTCGCGCCCCTCGCGGCGGATGGCCGCCATGACGGCCTCCTCCGCGGCCTGTTGCGCCGCCCAGCACTTCTGATTGGCGGAGAGCCTCAGATCTCCGCTGGCGATGAGAATAATCTCCGACATGCCCCCATTTTCACACAGCCCGTAGGACACGCGGTTCCGCCTGTTCGTGCCGTATCAAAGCCCTGTGCTACCCTGGTCAGTAGCCCGCCCATTCTTCACGTGAGCCGGTAGCTCAGTCGGTAGAGCATCTGCCTTTTAAGCAGAGGGCCGCGGGTTCGAGTCCCGCCCGGCTCACCAGGCCGCTTGCTCAGGTATAATCGAGCCAGTGACACTCACTATTCGCTTCCTGCGTGAGACCGACGGCCGGTGGATTGCCGACGTGCCGGAACTGCCAGGTGTGACCGTCTATGGCGCCACCAAGGATGAGGCCGCCATCAAGGCCGAGGCCCTGGCCCTGCGGGTCATCGCCGAGGAGATCGAGCGCGGTGATCTGCGCCTGGAATCGTCCTCCGTCCAGTTCTCCATAGCTGCATGAGCACCTGGCCTGCCACCAAGGCTCGGCGCGTTCTGGCGGCGCTTCAGCGTATCGGCTGGACCGTGGTTCGCACCTCCGGCTCCCACCGCACCCTTCGCCGGCCTGGATGGCCCCAGTACCGTTTCGCCTTCCACGACAAGGAAGAGCTTGGACCGGTCATCCTGGCCGAGATCGCCAAGCACACCGGGCTGAGGCCCGAGGACCTCTGACGGCGCCGATGTGCAGGGCGGGGGTGGCGGCCCGCGCATGCCCCTCCAGCCGGTAGCTCAGACGGTAGAGCATCTGCCTTTTAAGCAAAGGGCCGCGGGTTCGAGTCCCGGCCGGCTCACCATGACGCCACGCCTGATTTACAATCGGGTGCATGTTCACCCGTAGGTCGTTCGCCAGAGCCTGTCTGGCAGTCGGCGGCGCCTCCGCCTCACCTTCTCAGTCGGGTGGTGTTCGCGTCATTGACGCCCACACTCACCTCTATCACCACAGCCGCGCCTCCTGGAGCGAGGACGACCGCAAGCTCATCGAGGCCGCCGACAAGCTCGGCATCGGCCAGCTCTGCTGCTCGATGCTCCCGCCCAGGCGCCCCGCCACTCCGGAGTCCTTCCACGAGTGCAACCGCTGGACCGCGGAAGTCATGCGCCGGTTCCCCGAACGCATCCTGGGCTACTGCTTCGTCAACCCCGGCTACACCCGTGAGGCCCTCGCCGAGATTCGCCGCGCCGTCGAGCAGGACGGCTTCATCGGCATCAAGCTCTACAACGACTACCGCGCCGATGAGCCGGTAGTCTGGCCCATTGTCGAGCTGGCCATCGAGTTGCGCGTGCCCATCCTGCACCACGCCGGTCACACCTCCTGGCTGCCGCAGCCACAGCCCCGCATCAGCGATGCCGGACACCTGGCTGAGCTGGCCCGCCGCTATCCCGAAGCCATGATCATTTGCGCGCACATCTGCGGCGGCGGCGACTGGGAATGGAGCATCAAGGCGCTGCGCAACGCGCCTTCCGTGTATCTGGATACCAGCGGCAGCGTCCCCGACGAGGGTGTCATTGAAATGGCGGTCCGCGTCCTGGGCGCCGCGCGGCTGCTGTTCGCCACCGACCTCTCGATGACCGCCAGCCTGGGCCGCCTGCGCGGCGCGGATCTGAGCGAAGCCGACCGCAACAAAATCCTGGGCGCAAACATGCAGCAGATTCTCAACCGAAGGAGGGGCGCATGATCGACGTTAACGCCTACCTCGGCCACTTCGCCTTCCGGCAGCTTCGCCATAGCACCGCCGCCGCCCTGCTGCGCCTGATGGATCGCACCGGCATCCAGCGCGCCGTGGTATCCAGCGCCGCATCCATCACCTACCGCAATGCCCAGTCCGGCAACGAGGAGGTCGCCGCCGAGGTCAAACCCCACCGGGAGCGGCTCACCCCCTTCGCCGTCCTGAATCCCGCCTACGCTGGCTGGCAGGACGATCTGAAGATCTGCCACCGCGACTTCGGCATGAAGGGCCTGCGCCTTTACCCGCGCTGGCACAACTACCGCCTCACGGACACCTCCTGCCTCGAACTGGTTAACGCCGCCACCGAGCTGCGCTGGCCGATCTCCATTCCCCTGCGCGTCGAAGACCGCCGCCAGCAGAGCTGGCTGGTGGACGTGCCCGATGTGGACCAGGAGGAGATGGCCGCGCTAGTCAAGGCCGCCCCCAAGGCCAGCTTCATTCTGCTGAACGGTTCAGGCTACGTGAGCTCGCCCTTGGGTCGTAAGGGCAGCGGGCTGCCCGCCAACTACGCCGTCGAGATCTCCTCGCTGGCAGCGGTGCTGGCCAATGAGCTTGGCCAGTTGCTCGAAACCCTCGGCCCGGATCGCCTGGTCTTCGGCACCGGCATGCCGTTCCACTACCCTGACCCGGCGTTGCTCAAGCTCGAAGTGCTGGAAGCGGCCGAGGAGGTCAAAGACAAGATTCGCTCGCGCAATGCCGCCCGCCTGCTCGGGCTCTAACGGCCTCCCGTCTCGGAACCCTCACCCCGAGCCGCGAGCGTCAGGGATTGAGAGACAGTCGCCAAGACCACTCCCTGACGGTCGTGGCTTCCATGAGAAGGCCGGCCGATGTCAAGTCTTTTCATTTGGGTGTGGCTATTTCAAGTCGACGGCTAACCCCACGTAGAATGAACAAGTTTGGGCCACGGGAGCTTTCATGGGGTGGAGCAAAAGCCGGGGATATCAG
>VFZS01000503.1 GCA_016871095.1 Acidobacteriota bacterium | reverse complement strand
TCGTCCACGACTTTGCCGCGGGCGATGTTCACGAAATAGGCCGTGGGGCGCATCGCCCGCAGCTCCTGCTCGCCGATGAGGTGCTCGGTCGCATGGGTCAGCGGCACGGCGATGACCACGTAATCGCTCTGGGCCAGCAGGTCGCTCAATCGTTCCGGCGAGAAAAGCTCCACGCCGTCCGCCTGCTCACCGGCAGTGGCCGAGCGCCTGGTGGCGATGACCCGCATCCCCAGGGCCCGCCCCAGCCGCCCAATCTCCCGGCCGATGTGCCCGTAGCCGACGATGCCCAGCGTCTGCTCAAAAAGCTCCCGGTTGAGATAACGCTCCCAGCGATGCTGCGCCTGGTGGCGCACCGCCCAGCAGAAGCGATGGGCGAAGCTGAGCATGGAGCCGACGACGTACTCGGCGATGGGGATGGCGTGGATGCCGCTGCAGGTGGTGATGAGCACCGCGCTGGCCATCATGGCCGGGTCGTTGGTCACCCAATCGGCCCCCGCACTGGCCAGTTGCAGCCAGCGCAGGCGCGGCGCCTGGCGCAGCAGGTCGGCCGGCGGGCGAAATGAGAAGACAACCTCCGCCTGGGGGAGCAGGGCCTCCAGGTCGGCGGGGGGAAAGGCCGTGGGCCCAGGATGCGTTTCCTGCCAGCGCGCCGGATCAAAGTTGCGGAATCCCCGCCGCAGGACGATCTCTGGCGACACGGCGGCCAATGTCTGCAGGTGTTCCTCCGCCAGGTCAAAAGCCACCACGACGTTCAGCATGTCACCCATTGCCGATTTCCGATTTGCGATTTTCGATTGCCGATGGCCTATTTGCGATTTGCTGATTTGTGATTTGCTGATTTGCCGATTCGCTGATTCGTTCCACCCCCAACCCCGGCCCGGTGGGGAGCACCAGCCGGCCATCCACCACTTCTACGCCGTGGAAAGGATCGTCGGCCAGGAGCAGGTGGCCGTCCAGGTCGGCGTAGTCGGCCAGGGGCGCCAGGTGCGCGGCGGCAGTGATGCCCAGGCTGGACTCCGTCATGCAGCCCAGCATGACGGCCAGCCCCTGCGCCCGGGCGGCGTGGATCATGGCCAGGGCCGGTCGGATGCCGCCGCACTTGGAGAGCTTGACGACGATGCCGTCTACGCACTCCGCCACGCGGGGCACGTCGCTGAGCACGGCGCAAGACTCATCGGCGAAGATGGGCACCGGCGAGCGTTCCCGCACGAAGCGCAGGCCAGCCAGGTCGTGAGCGGCCACGGGCTGCTCCACCAATTCCAGGCCGAACTCGGCCAGGCGTTCCAGGCTGGTCACGGCCTGGCGGGGGCTCCAGGCGGTGTTGGCGTCGGCGCGCAGCACAGCCTCGGGGCGCGCCGAGCGAATCGCCCGCATCCGGGCCACGTCGTCCTCAGTGCCCAATTTGACCTTGAGAATCGGGTAGGCGCGGGCGGCGATAGCCTTGCGGGCCATGCCCTCCGGCGTGTCTATGCCAATCGTGTATGACGTGCGCGGCGCGGCGGCCGGGTTGCCGCCCAGCAGATGCCACAGCGGCACCCCCAGCCTCTTGCCAATCCAGTCGTGCAGGGCCTCATCCACGGCGGCTTTGACGGCGTGGTTGCCGCCCAGACGCCGCTCCATTCCGGCCCAGGCTTCCTCCACAGCGAAAGGGTCGCTGTCCTGCAGCGCCTGGGCCAGCAAGGGCAGGCAGGCGCGCACCGTCTCCGCGGTTTCTCCATAGAACGCACGAGGGGCTGCCTCGCCCAGCCCCTCGATATCGCCATCACGCACACGCACCAGCACGTGGCGGTGCCGCGTCTGGACCTCACGGGCAATGACGAATGGCTCGCGCAGGGTGAGGTTTAGGTCGGTGAATTCAAACTGCATGGTGGCTCCAGCCCGTGAAACGTGATCCGTGAAACGTGAACATCACGCATCACGGATCACGGATCACGTTTCACGCCTTAACCGTTTCTCAATCCCCAATCGTACGGCACGTCTGGCGAGTCCCAGGGCAGGCGGTACTCGTCCGGCTGGGCGTAGTTGTATAGCTCTGTGGGCACGTTGACGATCAGCGCCAGCTCGGTGCCCACGCCTTTGAAGCCGTGCAGCACGCCGGGCGGAATCTTGATCAGGGCCGGATTCAGGTCGCCGATGAAGAACTCGTTGACCTGGCCGCGGGTGGGCGAGCCTTCCCGATCGTCGTAGAGCACCACCTTGGCCATGCCGTGCACGCAGATGAAGTGGTCGGTCTGCAGCTTGTGGTAATGCCAGCCCTTGACCACGCCAGGGTACACGGCGGTAACGTACACCTGGCCGAATTTCTCAAACTCTTCCCAGTCCGAGCGCAGCATCTCCATCAGGAAGCCCCGCTCGTCCGGGAGGCGGCGCAGTGACCGCACTTTGACTCCATCAATCAGTTTCAAATCCACAGCCTCCTCACTGACCAACCGGCTGGAGATGCTTGATGGCCTGCTCGATAGCCTGCTCGGCTTGAGCATAGTCACCAGCCTGGGTAAGCTGCCAGCACAGGTCGCAGTAATACGCCGAGGATTCCGTCGCCCGGCCGTCCAGCCGCGCCCAATTGTAGGCCGAGAACTTCCTGGCCAGGCTCCAGGCCTCCGGGCTGCCCAGAATGAAGACGACTCTGTTCTCCGGGCCGGCATCGAAACAGCAACCCGGGCAGGAAAGGTGGCTGGTCACCCGCTCGCCACGCTGGATCTGCGTGACCTGATCGGTGAAGGCCGACAGCGCCACGTAGCAGATCGGCCCCTTGACGGCGTGAACGACCGTGCTTTCAATGACGATCTCATCGCCCATCTGATGCCCGGCGGGGCAGACGCCGAAAATCCTACTGGGGCTGGCCAGCACCTTCGTCACGCTGCTCCCTCACGACGCTAAAGATGACGTTGCCGCCAAGCCCGGTGGCCGGGTCCGGGCAGGAGGCCAGGGCCTGCTCGCCCGGCCGAATACGGCTCAGGTTGGCCAGGATGGCGCTGACCGCCCAGAGGCAGAGTTTGCCCGACTGCTCTTTGTCAATGCAGGCCGTCTCCAGGTCAACGACGATTGTGTCCCCTGCCCGGTAGCCGGCATTGCAAGCACCGGTGACCCGCACGACGGTGGCGATGGCTTTTCTCACACTTCATCCCTTGCCATCTGGGAATGGATTTTGGGCGGGCGGCTTCGCCGCCCGCCCAAAATCATCTCCATCTACTACTTGTCTTTCTCTGCTTTAGTCAACGCCGCCTGCGCTCCCGCCAGGCGGGCCACCGGCACACGGAAGGGCGAGCAGCTCACGTAGTTCAGACCGGCCATGTGGCAGAACTCAATGCTGCTCGGTTCGCCGCCATGCTCGCCGCAGATGCCAATTTCCAAGTTAGAACGGGTCTTGCGGCCCTTCTCCACGCAGGTGCGCATGAGCTGCCCCACGCCCTCGCGATCGAGAACCTGGAAAGGATTGTCCGGCAGCAGCTTCTGATCTACGTACCAGAGCAGGAACTTGCCCTCGGCGTCGTCGCGGCTGATGCCGAAGACGGTCTGCGTCAGGTCGTTGGTGCCAAAGGAGAAGAACTGGGCATAGTCGGCGATCTGGTCGGCGGTGAGGGCGGCGCGGGGGATTTCAATCATCGTGCCGAACTTGTAGTCCACGCTCACGCCCTGCTCGGCCATGACCTGCTTGGCCACCGTTTCCAGGGCTTCTCGCTGGTTCTTCAGCTCGTTGACGTGGCCCACCAGGGGGATCATGATCTCCGGATGGACTTCCACGCCCTCTTTGGTCAGCAGGCAGGCCGCTTCCAGGATGGCCCGCACCTGCATCTGCGTGATCTGCGGCATGGTGATGCCCAGGCGGCAGCCGCGCAGCCCCAGCATGGGATTGGCCTCGCGCATGGCGGCCACTTCTTTCAGCAGCGCCTCCTTCTCGGCCAGCTCTGCCGGGTCGCCGCCCTTGCACTTGAGCTCGGTGATCTCCACCAGCAGCTCCTCGTAGCTGGGCAGGAACTCGTGCAGGGGCGGGTCAATCAGGCGGATGATCACCGGCAGGCCGTGCATCGTGCGCAAGATACCCACGAAGTCGCCCCGCTGGATGGGCAGCAGTTGATCCAGGTACTTCTGCCGCTCTTCACCGCTCTTGGCCAGGATCATCTTCTGCACGATGGGCAGGCGGTCCTGCTCAAAGAACATGTGCTCGGTGCGGCACAGGCCGATGCCCTGGGCGCCGAAGTCGCGCGCCCGCTGGGCGTCGCGCGGGTAATCGGCGTTGGCCCAGACCTGCAAGCCCTTACGCGGGTAGCCTTCCGGGCCGTGGCGCACTTCCCGCTCCCGGATCTCGTCGGCCCAGCTCAGTAGGGTGATGAGGTCGTGCT
>VFZS01000502.1 GCA_016871095.1 Acidobacteriota bacterium | reverse complement strand
CTTCTGGCTGCCGGCTTCGACAAAACGAATCTACCGATCCCATGGCTCCACGGCAAGCGCCTGCGGCTGGTTTTCGGATGACAGGCCTCTTGTTAGGTCAGGAACTTCGCGTGGGAATCCAGGCTAGAGCATCGGCACACGGGCTTCCTGGTCCTGGTACTGCAACTGGTAGAGCTTCCAATAGATGCTGCGCAGGGCCAGTAGTTGCTGGTGGGTACCGGTCTCGCGCAGGCGGCCCTTGTGCATGGTCAGGATGCGGTCGGCGTGCTGGATGGTGGACAAACGGTGAGCGATGATGATCGAGGTTCGGCCCTGGACCAATTGCCGGAGGGCCTCGCGCAGGCGCAGCTCGGTCTGGGTGTCCACGCTGGAAGTGGCTTCATCCAGAATCAGGAAACGCGGGTTATGGGCCAGCGCGCGGGCGAAGCCGATCAACTGTTTCTGGCCGGTAGAGAGGCCGTCGCCGCGCTCGCGGACCGGCTCGGCGAAGCCGTTGGGCAGGGAACGGACGAAGTCCAGCAGGTTGGCCTGCTCGGCCGCCTCCTCAAGCTCCTCCGCGGTGATGCGCTCGGTTCCCAGGCGGATGTTGTCCTCGATGGTGCCAAAGAACAGGTGCGGGTCCTGGAGCACCACGCCGAAGTGGCCGCGCAGGTCCCGCGGCTCGAATTCCCGGATGTCAATGCCGCCGATGCGGATGACGCCGCGTGTCACGTCGTAGAACCGCAGCAGCAGGCTTATCAGGGTGGTCTTGCCCGCGCCGGTGTGGCCGACTACGGCGATGGTTTCGCCCGGCTCGATACGGAAGCTCAGGTCGCGCAGCACCCAGGCCTCGTCCTGGTATGCGAACCAGACGTTATCGAACTCGATGGCGACGTCGCCCCCGGGGAACGGCCGGCTGCGAGCCGGCGCCTGGACGCGCACTGGCTCATCCAGCAGGCGGAAGATGCGCTCGGAGGCGGCCATGGCCGCTTGCAGCACGTTGTAGCGTTCGCTGAGGTGGTGCAGGGGACGGAAAAAGCGCATCCCGTACTGGAAAAAGGCCACCAGCACGCCCAGCGTCAGCTCGCCGCGGGGAATCTGGAAGCCCCCGTAGGCCAGCAGCCCCGCCAGGCCCAACATGCTCAGAAACTCGATGGCCGGGAAAAACCATGCGTAGGCCGAGATGGCGTCCTTGAAAGCGTCCCGGTGCTCCTGGTTGGCCTGCGCGAATTGCCGGGAGCTCGTGCGCTCACGGTTGAAGAGCTGCAAGACGGCGATGCCGCTCAGGTGCTCCTGCAAATGGGAGTTGATCTTGGCGATGGCCACACGGATTCGCCGGTAGCTGTGAGTGCTGGCGCGACGGAAGAAGTAGGTCACCGCCAGCAACAGCGGCGTCACCGCCAGCAAAACCAGGGTCATTCCCGGGCTGAGGCGAAACATGGCGGCGGTAATGAACAGCAACGTCAGGAAGTCCGCCAGCATGGCCACCGCGCCCGAGGCCAGCACCTCGTGCAGGGCGTCCACATCGGTGGTGGCGCGGGTCACCAGGCGGCCCGCGGGGGTGCGGTCGAAGAAGGCCACGTCGAGCTGCTGGAGGCGGGTCATCACCTGGCGGCGCAGGTCCACCACCGCTCGCAGGCCGGTCCATTGCATCAGGTAGGACTGCGTGAACTCCAGCACGAAGGACGCCATCAGCACCAGCAGATACAGCGCCGACAACTGGGCGAGGCCGGTCCAGGGGCTGGCCGAGAGGAACGGATCCAGAGGCGTGGCGGAAGGCGTGTGCGTGGGCCAGAGATAGCGGTCCACCGCCAGTTTGGTCAGCAGCGGCGCCACCACCTGGAGCGCCGCGAAACTCAGCACCAGGACCAGGGAGACCGCCACCCAGAGGCGGTAGGGCCACAAGTACCTGAGCAGCCGGCGCGCCAGGCGGCGGTCGAAGGATCGGCCCACGTGCTCCTCGTCCACTTGACCAATCTAGCAGGAACGGGGGCCAGCGGACATCCGGACGGGCCGCGGCGCGGCTTATACTTTGCAACACAAAGTACTTGACAAGACAGTGCATAGCTTCCACAATGGAAAGCGGAGCCGCTTATGTTCTCGCGCATTTCCGCCATCACCTTCATCTTCGGTTCGACGTGCCTGGCCTGGTTCATTCTGGGCGCCACTCTGTTCGTCCGCACCGACCGCTCCCGGTCCGGCCTGGGAGGCCGGGTGGTCTCCAGTTGGGGCGCCCCCCAGCAGCAGGCCCCACCCTCGGCCTGCTACCAGCGGCCGGTCGAGAAGACGGTGGAAGCGGAACAGGAGGGGCGCAAGGTGAGCCGCACGGTGCGGCAGGAGGTCACCCGCACGCTGCCGCTGGAAAGCAGCCGGATTCAGGTCGGGCTGCAACTGGAGCACCGGCGGAAGGGTCTGCTCTGGTACGCCACGTACAAAGTGACGTTTGCGGGCGCGTACGCCTTCCGTAACACTTCCGCGGAAGAGCAGGCGGTGAAGTTCGTGCTGACCTTGCCCGCCGCGCAGGCCGTATACGACGACCTGATCATGAAGATCAACGGCGCCCCGGCGCTGCCGGTGGGCGGCCAGGGGACGGCACACGCCGTGGCGCGCGTCCCGGCCGGCCAGGTGGCACGCTTCGAGGCCGCCTACCGCTCCCAAGGACTGGATAGCTGGCGATACAGCTTCGGCGCGGACGTGACTCAAGTGCGGGACTTCGTTCTGACGATGGTCACGGATTTCGCCGCCATCGACTTCCCGGAGCGGGCGCTCTCGCCCGTTGCCAAGCGCCGTACGGCGCAAGGATGGGAACTCACCTGGGCCTATGCCAACCTGTTGTCCGGCTTTGAGATCGGCATGGCCATGCCGCAGAAACTGCAACCCGGGCCGCTGGCCGGCGAGATCAGCTACTTCGCGCCGGTGTCGCTGTTCTTCTTCTTCTTTCTGGTATTCATTCTCACCACGCTGCGGAAGATCGAGCTGCACCCCATGAACTACTTCTTTCTGGCCGCGGCGTTCTTCGCCTTCCACCTGTTGCTGGCCTACCTGGTGGACCACATCTCGATTCACGCGGCGTTTCTGGTCTCGTCGGCAGTCTCGGTGTTCCTGGTAGTGAGCTATTTGCGGCTGGTGGTGGGGTTGCGCTTCGCGGCAGTAGAGGCGGGCCTCAGCCAGCTCCTCTACCTGGTGCTGTTTTCCTACGCCTTCTTCTTCCAGGGGCTCACCGGTCTGGCCATCACTATCGGGGCCATCCTGACGCTGTTCGTGGTGATGCAACTCACCGGGCGGGTCCGCTGGAGCGAGCACTTCGCTCCGCGCCGGGTGTGAGAGGCATCGAGAGGCAAGGGCGAGTGCGTTACAGTGGGTAGAAGTGATCGGAGCGATCGTCGTCAACAAGCCGGAGGGCTGGACTTCGCACGACGTGGTCAACAAAGTCCGCCGCCTGGCCGGAACCCGCCGCGTGGGGCACCTGGGCACGCTGGATCCCATGGCCACCGGGGTGCTTCCGCTGGTGGTGGGACAGGCCACCCGGCTGGCCCAGTTCTATGTGAAGAACGACAAAGTCTACGACGCCGTGGTGGCCTTTGGCTTCTCCACCGACACCTACGATCGTGACGGCGTGCCCACCTCGCCTGTAACCCAGCCGGAGATACGGCCCGAGGAGCTGGAAACCCACCTGGCGGCCTTCCGCGGGACCATCCAGCACCTGCCGCCGCCCATCTCAGCCAAGAAGATCCACGGCGAGGCGGCCCACCGCCTGGCGCGCAGGAACATACCGGTGGAGCTTCAGCCGGTCGAAGTGACCATCCATTCGCTGGAGCTGGTGAGCTGCCAGGGTGCGGAGGCGCGGCTGCTGGTGCACTGCTCCGCCGGCACCTACTTGCGAACCATTGCCCACGACCTGGGCGCGCGGCTGGGCCACGGAGCGTACCTGAAGACGCTGGTGCGCACCCGCTCCGGGGATTTCAAGCTGGAGCAGGCCCGCACCATCGAGCAACTGGCCGAGCTGGCCCGGGAGAACCGGATCGAGGAGGCTTTGATCCCGGCGCGCGACCTGCTGCCCGAGTTCCCCTCTGAAGTGGTGGACAACGTCACCGCCGGGCAGATCCGGCATGGGCGCGATTTCCGGGTGTCGCCGTTCCGGGGGCGTCGCGGCGCCCGTTTCGTCAAGGCGCTGAACCAGACCGGCGACCTGGTCGCCATCGGCGAAGCCAAGCTGCCCAACCTGTATCACCCCATCCTGGTGTTGTAGTACCCGGCAGAACACCCTGTCCTGCCCCACTGGCTGTGTTCGCAAGCACTTACCGAGCCGCGATCGGTTGGGCCGGCGACTTCTTCACCCCCCGTGAGCAGGTGGTCCGGCGGGGCTTGGAACGGCATC
>VFZS01000501.1 GCA_016871095.1 Acidobacteriota bacterium | reverse complement strand
CGGAGCTGGGCGTGGCGTCCGGTGTTGGCTGCCGCGATGTCGGCCGGCGACACACTCTCCCGCCCGCGGCGCGGTGACCGCGCGCTGCGACAGGACTACTCCAGCGCCTTCTCGAGGAACGGGTCCCTCTGAGCCTGGTAGTCCTCCACACCGAAGTTGACCGGCAGGTCCGGAAGCAGCGCCTCCTGGTCTCCCACTTCCGGGAAGCGCGACCACATACGGGTGGAGATGTTCACCATGATTTGGGAATTGGGCAATCGGACACTCTGGACGTTACCCGGAGCGTTCGGCTTTCCGCCGGTCGGCTCGCCGACCAGCGTCACCCCCGTCCGCTTCAGATCGATGGCGTTCCACATTCCGCTCGAGGCCGTCTGCCGCCCAATGATGCAGAAACCGAGGACCGACGGCGCCAGGACTCCGGCAACATAGGCCTCGCCGAGCGCGGTCATTAGGGGCTGGATCAGCGTATTGTCGCCGCCGCCGTTGTTTCGCAGGTCGAAGACGATCCGCTGCACGGGGCGCTGCTCGATGAACGCCCGCACCTGCCGGGCGAATTCCGGCATGGGCAGCATGGGGTCCGCCACGCAGGCGTTGTACTTGATGTAGAGCGCTTGGGAACCTTCCAGATACTCGAGCCAGTAGTTGAGACCGGCCTCCTGCTGGAACAGGAGTCTAACCGGCTTGGCTAAGCGCGGCCAGGCATAGGTTAGCGCGCCGCTGACCGGCAGCGTCACCGTCAGTGGTTCACCGCTGCTTCTCGCGAAGGTGAACGCCGCCGGGCCGAGATCAGGGATGAGGCGCAGCGCATGCAGAACCTCCGGCGAAACCAGCACCGACGGCATCCGACTGCGCACCGCCCACTCGTTGTCCGCGGAGATGAGCGGGCGCGCCTTGTCCCACGCCTCCTCGACCGGCGTCTCGCCGATGCGCACCAGCTTGCAGCCCAGCGCCTGCCAGGCGTTCTGACCGCCGCGAATGGCGTAAAGGCCTTCCGGAAACCACTCCAGCCGGAGCGGGTACTGGCGCAGCCCGGCCCCGGTCGGGAAGCCGATCACGTTGGTGTGACCGTCGCCCAGCATGGCCAGCAGCCGCGCGAGAGCAACCACCACTTCGTGGTCCGCCAGCTCCGGAATGCGCTGATCAAGATCTTCCGAGGCGCGCTCGACGTCGGCCTGTGATGAGCGGAAGAACGGATCGGGGTGCAGCCGGCGCAGCTCCGAGATCAGGAACAGAAGATCTTCCCGCCAGCGGCGGTTGCGCGTGTCTTCCTGTGCCGACAGGGGCCTGGCTACCGCCGCCGCCATGGCCGCCTGAACGAACTGCTTGCGGGTCACGTGCCCTCCTTCACGGAAAGCTGAACCGCCGGGGGCTCGGCGAAGCAGCCTTTCCATTGTGACGACGGACCGGGCCTCCGGGTTGCGGGGCAAACCCGGGGACAGCCCGCATGTTTCCGGGCCGTTGCGGGAAGCACGCCGGCTGTCCCCCCGGGGCCCGGGCCCCCCTGGCCCACATCAGCTCCAGTAGTCCCGGTCCAGGCTGCGGTATTGGACGGCTTCGGCGAGATGCTTGGCGGTGACGGCCTCGGCGCCGCCGAGGTCGGCGATGGTGCGGGCCACTTTTAGGATGCGGTCGTGGGCGCGGGCCTGCTCGACCCGCGCGCGGATCTTGGCCGATGTCGCCCCGCCTTCGCTCGCCCGCATCTCCTTGAAGGCCACCGCCGGCACCTCGATGTGCATATCGATGCGGTCCAACAGCGGCCCGCTGATCTTCGCCAGGTACCGCTGAATGATGGCCCCCGTGCAGCGGCACTCTCGGGTCGCGTGAGTTGCGGGTCGCTGCTGATCGCGGATGGTCTGCTGGTACTGCCAAGCGAGGACCGACAACTGAGCCTTGACGAACTCGCCGCCACGGTCCGGTGTCGGCGAGGAAAAATGGGGTCGGTGAGAGCGACCACTAAGACGGCACATTCCCCGAGCTCACGCCGGATGCCTGATTCCCTCGGGCGGGTTCAGGAAGTCTCGTAGACCTTTGGGGACGAGAGCGACATTGTGCTCACGGTTGAGCCATGAAAAGTCGGGAGCACAAGAAAACACGAAACGTTGTGCCTGGATCAGGCGCCAGGAGTTGTAGTCGGCGATCTGCTTCCTATTGCCGGCTACTTCCACCCCCGGAGGCTCGAAAACCCCGCGCAAGAGCACATAACGGCTCAGCGGAACGGTGACTTCCGTTTTCGCCATGCCGAAGCCGGGTGGATACCAACCTCTAATCAACTCCTCCGAGGTGAAGGTGACAGTCACCGGCCTATCGCTGCAGACAAACTCACCCCCGGGACTCGTCAGGATGGCCCAGTTCCGCGCGAGGAGGCAGGGCATGACGCACTCCGCTGACCGCCAGGCGATACCGATGATCCAGTCTCTGTTGACTCTGACGCGGAAAGCCCCCTGTTCAACCCCTTTGCGGATCTGGTTATAGGCGGCCGCCTCGGGATCAAACCCCTTGCCGTATGTCTCCATGAGCTGGTCCCACCGCTCGGGCGTGGCAGTCGCCTCTTCGAGCCACCGCTGCCCGAGCTCTGCGACGAAGTTCTCTAGCGTGCTGCGAATCGCGGGAATACGGGTTCCAAGAAGCGCCACGAAGAACATGAGGATTTCGATTCCTGGCTCTTCCTGTCTGGGACTCGCAGAACGTTGCTGACGTCGGTGACGACAGGCGCCGCGCGGCCTTCGATGTCGCTTAGCACCGTCTCGAAGAAGTCAGGCTTGAGACTTGAATGTTCAACCCGGTAGAAGTCTTTCTGGTGGCCGGTCTTCTCGGGGCTGCTCGGCCATTGGCGGCCGGTGCCCAGGTCTGTCACCCAAAGCTTGTCATCCCGCTTCATGGACGGGGTGAAGTTCGCGAGCAGGAACTGCGGAACGAAATGATGGGCTCTCGCGATTCCTGGCATCTGTTGCCCTGACCTAATGTCCCCCGCCCATGTCCAGGGAGGGCGCTGCCGGCTCCGAAGGGACGCGCCGCCTCAGGCGACCTGCTCGTAGTCAAGGTTTAGCAGGCTGGTGATGTCGAGCCTCTTCGATGCGTCGAGGATTTCGATGCCCACGATACGGTCGTCCGCGTCGAGGTCTACAACGATGTCCTCTCCGATCTCTCGGTTTCGCAGTTCTCCCTTGGTGGGATCCAAACAGATGTACAAGAGGTCGGTCTTCGAATTGTAGCTGACCTTCATGCCTCAATTCTCCCACTTTCCGTAGAAGGTGTAGACGGTCACGGTAACGAGGGTGCCGCCCTCGTTCACATAGATCACCCGGACCTTCTTGTGCTCATGGTACCGACCCTGCCAGAAGGCCTTGTATTGAAACACCAACTCCCTCCCCAAGCGCCCACGCCCGGCTGGCACGGCCTGCCCGGTCCTCAGGACGTCTTCCATCTCCGAAACCGTAACGCCCCGCTTCCGGGCTTGTACCAGTGTGTGGGGGTCGATCCGAATCCTCACCTCAGCTCCAGTAGTCCCTATCCAGGCTGCGGTACTGGACGGCCTCGGCCAGGTGCTTGGCGGTGACGGCCTCGGCGCCGGAGAGGTCGGCGATGGTGCGGGCCACTTTTAGGATGCGGTCGTGGGCGCGGGCCGACAGGCTGAGGCGGCGGACGGCCATTTCGAGCGTGCGCTCGCCCGCCTCATCCAGAAGGCATAGCTTGCGCAGCAGCCGCACCGGGATGTGCGCGTTATAGTAGCCGCGCGCCCGCTGGATGGTGCGGGCCTGCTCGACCCGCGCGCGGATCTCGGCCGAGCTCGCACCGACCTCGCTCGCCCGCATCTCCTTGAAGGCCACCGCCGGCACCTCGATGTGCAGGTCGATGCGATCCAGCAGGGGCCCGCTGATCTTCGCCAGGTACCGCTGAATGATGGCCCCCGTGCAGCGGCACTCCCGCGTCGGATCGCCGTGATAGCCGCACGGACAGGGATTCATCGCCGCCACCAGCATGAAGCTGGAGGGAAATGACAGGGTCATCTGGGAGCGGGCCAGGGTGACGGAGCCTTCCTCCAGCGGCTGGCGCAGCAGTTCGAGCACGTTGCGCGGGAACTCCGGGAACTCGTCCAAGAACAGCACGCCGTTATGCGCCAGGCTGACCTCGCCGGGCCGCGCGATGCCCACGCCGCCGCCGATCATCCCGGCATCCGAAACGGTATGGTGCGGTGAGCGGAAGGGACGCTCCGCGAGCAGACCGGCTCCTGGCGCGAGCACTCCAGCAACGCTGTGCACTTGCGTGGTCTCGATGGCTTCCGGGAAGGTCAGCGGCGGCAGAATCCCCGCCAGCCGCTTGGCCAGCATGGTCTTGCCTGAGCCGGGCGGTCCGATCATCAG
>VFZS01000500.1 GCA_016871095.1 Acidobacteriota bacterium | reverse complement strand
CAGTAGTCCTTCCCTGAGTTGGAGCGTGTGGCGGTGCTTGCGCGCGACGTGCTGGAGCACGCGGACGGCTTCCCGGGTGACTTCTTCGCCGATGCCGTCTCCGGGGAGGACAAGAATAGTGAGGTCCATAAAGCTACAGGCTACCAACTACGGGCTAGGAGCGGACCGCGGCGGCGGTGAGTTCCCGCACGAGGAGGGCGATCTCCTCGTTGGTGACGCCCTTCTTGCGGTCGGCCATAGCGGTGAACCGCTCGTAGACGGCATTAAGCTCCTCCCGGGTAAGGAAGAAGCCCAGATCCTGGCAGCGCTGGTTGAGCGCGTGCCTTCCGCTGTGCTTGCCCAGGATCAGCTTGCTGGCGGGCACGCCCACGCTGAGTGGATCCATGATCTCGTAAGTGGTGCGCTCCTTGAGGAAGCCGTCCTGATGGATGCCGGCCTCGTGCGCGAAGGCGTTGCTGCCCACGATGGCTTTGTTGGGCTGGGGCCCGAAGCTGATCAGCTCGGCCAGCAACTGGCTGGCGGGGTAGAGGTGCTCGGAGACGATGCCGGTTTCCAGTCCGAGGTGGTCCTGGCGGGTCTTCATGATCATGACCACCTCTTCGAGCGAGCAATTGCCGGCCCGCTCGCCGATGCCGTTGATGGTGCACTCGATCTGACGCGCGCCCGCTTGCACCCCGGCGATGGAGTTGGCCACCGCCAGGCCCAGGTCGTCGTGGCAGTGTACGCTGACCATGGCCCGGCCCTTCAGCGCCTCGACCACCCGGCGAATGACCGCGGCGTGCTCGTCCGGCAGGGTGTAGCCCACGGTGTCCGGCAGGTTGACGGTACTGGCCCCGGCCTCCACGGTGGCCAGGGAGACCTGCTCCAGGTAGGCGGGCTCGGTGCGGGTGGCGTCCTCGGCGGAGAACTCCACGTCGTCGGCGTAACGGCGGGCCAGCTCGACCGCCTTGACCGCCTCCTCCAGCACCTGCTCCCGGCTCTTGCGCAGCTTGTGCTTCAGGTGAATATCGCTGGTGGCGATAAAGGTGTGAATGCGCGGCCGCTGGGCGTGTTCCAGAGCGCGGGCGGCCCGTTCTATGTCAAGGGCGCAGGCTCTGGCGAGTGCCGCCACCCGCGCCGACGGGAACTCGCGGCTGACAGCGTCCACCGCCTCGAAATCGCCCTGTGAGGCGATGGGGAAGCCGGCCTCCAGAATGTCCACGCCGAGTTCCATCAGCTTGTGCGCCATCCGCAGCTTTTCCGGTACGGTCATGCTGCACCCGGGCGACTGTTCGCCGTCCCGGAGGGTAGTGTCAAAAATGCAAACGCGATGGTTCATTGCTTCCGCCCGCGCTCTGGGCTTGAAAACCCGGCCGCCGGCCTGTTACTCCGGCGGCCGGGTACATCGCCCATTATGGCGGGCGGGTCCGGATTTCGCAAATTGATACTTTTCTTGCATCGGATAACCGTGCGTGATAGCATAAGGGTGTTTAATCCTAATAGCGGAGGCCATTAGCCCATGGAGTTCTACCTTCTCCAGACCTTCCTTACCGTGGCCAATGAGCGCAGCTTCTCCCGGGCCGGCGAGAAGCTGCTGCGGACGCAGCCGGCGGTGTCGCTGGCGGTACAGCGGCTAGAAGCCGGGCTGGGGGAGAAGCTGATCGACCGCTCGGGCAAGGAGCTGCTGCTCACCGATGCCGGGCAGATCGTGGCCGAGTACGCCCGCCGTTTCGAGAACCTGCGGCAGGACCTGGCGAACGCCCTGGCCGAGCTGCGGGACAACGCCGCCGGGCGGCTGGTGATCGGCGCCAATGAATCCTCATCCCTGTACCTGCTACAGCACCTGGAGCAGTACCGGCGGCTGTACCCCAAAGTGAAGGTGCAGGTGCGGCGGAGCCTGTCAAGCAAGATCCCCACCCAGTTGATCGACGGAGATCTGGAACTGGGCGTGATCAGCTACGACCCGGGGGACGACCGGCTTTCGGGAACCGTCATATACACCGACCATCTGGCCTTCGTGCTGTCGCCGCGGCACCGCTTCGCGGCGCGCAAGTCGGTGTCGATCGCGGAGCTGGGCATGGAGACGTTCATCGCGCACAACGTGATCTCGCCCTACCGCGAGGTGGTGCTGCGGGAGTTCCAGCGGCACAAAGTCCCGCTGAACATGGACGTGGAGATGCCCACCGTGGAGACCATCCGGCGGCTGGTGCAGCGCAACGAGGGAGTGGCGTTTCTGCCGCGCATGTGCGTGGAGCAGGAGATCAAGCAGAAGCTGCTGTGCGAGGTGGAAGTCAAGGAGCTGCGGGTGGAGCGCCACATCCGGCTGGTGTACCCGGCGCGGCGCACGCTGAGCCACGCCGCGCGGGCGTTCCTGGAGCTGGTGAAGGGAGGAAGGGAGGGGTGATCCGCGAGCCTTCGCGCTGGGGCCTCACTGGAAGAACAAGACCTTGGGTGCGAGGCGGGATTTCTCGAGCAGGCAGGGGCCGGGCTGCATGCGGTAGTCCGGGCGGCCGGCGGTGACGAGGGCTGGTATGCGCTGCGGATCGTCGCCCTTGTGGTAGGCGGAGATGGCCAGGCGCGGCTTGAAGCGCGCGAGGGTGTCGCGCGCGCCTTGGAGCGCCTCCTGTTCGGCGCCCTCGAGGTCCATTTTCACGAAATCCACGCGGGAGAGGCCGAGTTCGGCGACCAGCGTGTCGATGCGGGTGAGGGGCACTTCGATCTCGGTGGAGCCGCGGCGGAGGATGAGACTGTCGCCGGCGGAGGTGTTGTCGTCGGTGAGCAGGCGGAGTGTTTCCTCACGATGCCAGACGCCCTTGGGGTAGACCATGAGGCGGCGGGCGGCGATCTCGGCGGAGAAGTTGCGGCGCAGGCACTCGAGGCTGGAGGGCGCGGGTTCGATGGCCACAACCAGGGCAGCGCCGGCGGCCAGGGCCTGGCGGGCGAAAACGCCCACGTTGGCGCCGCAGTCGAGGACCGTGTCGCCGGGGCGAAGGCGAACGGCGCCGAGGGAGTAGACGTCGCTTTCCGCTTCGGCCAGCATGTCGGCCAGCCAGAAGGCGCTGCGGCGGCGCTGCGGGTTCCAGAGCGGCCCCAGCGGAGTGTCCCAAAGCTCGAAGCCCGCGGGATCGCGGCGCACGAGGCGCAGCGATGTCTCGATGCGCTCCCGCGCGCGCTGATGCGCGCGCGACAGGCTGGGCGCATCGAGGCAGGCCGGGAGCGCGCAGCCGTTGTGGCGGCGCGCCGCCCACAGAACCGCGGACTTGAGGTAGGGGAAACCGAGCCAGGCAACGGCGGCGGAGGCAGCCAGAGCCAGACCGACGCGCCAGCGAGAAGCCACCGGCTCAGTCCTGCGGCAGGAGGGCCAGCTTGAGGCCGAACTGCTGCTCGAGGTCGTAGGGGATGCCGTGGACCAGGCCCTTGCCCTCGGCGATGGTGAGCTTGCGCCGGCGCACGTCCTCGACATACTCGGGCCGGCAGACGGCGGCACGGCGATTGGCGATGATGCGCATGCGCGCCACCTCGGCCTGCAAGGGATCGGCGATGGGGAGCAAGGCCGTGAAGTCCTTCTGGATCTGCGCGTGGACCGTCGCGCCGATGGAGCCGTTCTGCACCAGGATGTCGAACATCAGG
This sequence comes from Acidobacteriota bacterium, assembly GCA_016871095.1. Classification (GTDB taxonomy): domain Bacteria; phylum Acidobacteriota; class Terriglobia; order Bryobacterales; family Bryobacteraceae; genus VFZS01. The sequence continues at coordinate 776 of VFZS01000500.1, read as the reverse complement.
GCCGCGCCGCGCTCGGTTCTCAGATCATAGTTGGAGCACGACTCGAGGGCGCGCCCGTGCAGGTATCGGGCCTGGCGGACCTGAATGGCCTGAAACTCGTCGGTGCGTCCCAGGCTCTTCAGGAGCCCGCGCCACGGCTCCAAGACGCGATGGCGCTGGTCCTGAATCGAGCGCGCCCAGGCCAGTTGCTCGGCCGGGGTTGACCGGAGGACCGCCTGGAAAACCGGAAACTGGTCTTGCAGGACGTCCTCGCACAGCGAGCGGTGACGGTCCGTCATCTCGAACCATAGCGGTTGCAGCGAGCCCTGGCCCAGGTTCCACTGAAGCGCGCCGAAGCTGATCCCCTGTCCGTCGAAGTCTCCGGTCAGCCCGGCGAAGCAGTCGGGGACACCAGCGCCGGTCTCGAAGGAAGCAGTGAGCGCCAGGCAGCGATAGGCCACCGGTTTGGAGGCCAGATCCAGCTCCGGCATGGGCTGGAGGGGGAAGAGCTTCTCCCAGGTGCGCGGGCCGACGATGCCGTCGGGCGTCAGGCCCTGCGCCTTCTGAAGGGCCTTGACGGCGCCTTCGGTGCCGCCGCCGAACCGGCCGTCCACCGGGCCCCGGTAGTGCTTAAGCTCCGCGAGCCGTTGCTGGATGCGACGCACGAGGTCGCCGGTTGAGCCGCGCCGAATGATCATGTGGTCGATACCTCCCCTCTCAGGGAGTTTTACCACAGCCGGGGTGATTTAGCCTGGCAGCGCGGACAGCTTGGTCACTACGCCCGGCGCTTTGTCCGC
>VFZS01000499.1 GCA_016871095.1 Acidobacteriota bacterium | reverse complement strand
TCCTGGCGCGGGAGACCAGTTACCTCGGTGCGGCCGGCTTCACCGGATTCGAGATCCGCGCCAGCGACGCCGCCCTCGAGAAGACCGCCGGCGTGCTGCCGGACCTGGCCACCTGTCCCGCCTGCCTGGCGGAACTGAATGACCCGGCCGACCGCCGCTTCGGCTACGCCTTCACCAACTGCACCCTGTGCGGCCCGCGCTATACCATTCTGGACGGGATCCCCTATGACCGTCCCAACACCACCATGCGCGGCTTCGCCTTGTGCGAGGCCTGCGCGCGCGAGTATGGCGATCCCGCTGACCGTCGTTTTCACGCTCAGCCCACCGCCTGCCCGCGGTGCGGCCCGCGCCTGTGGGTCGAGCCGGAAGACAACGCCGGCGTTCCCCCGCTGCGCCGCGTGGCCCAGGCGCTGACCCAGGGCCGCGTGGTGGCCCTGAAGGGCATCGGCGGCTTCCAACTACTGGCGGACGCCCGGGACGAGGCCGCCGTGGAGCGCCTGCGCCGCCTCAAGCACCGCGAAGAGAAGCCCTTCGCGCTGATGATGCCCTCACTGGAAGAGGCGCGCCGTTTCTGCTGGGTGTCGCCCGCCGAAGCGGCGCTGCTGGAATCCTCGGCCGCGCCCATTGTGCTGCTGCGGCCCAGCGCAACGCCCGGCATCGCGTCCAATGTGGCCCGGTTCTCGCCCTACCTGGGCGTGATGCTGCCCTACTCCCCGCTGCATCACCTGCTGATGCGGGAGCACCCGCGCCCCATCGTGGCCACCAGCGGCAACCGCGGCAACGAGCCTATCGCCATCGACAACACGGAGGCGCGCCGGCGCCTGGACGGCATCGCCGACCTCTTCCTGATGCACGACCGCCCGGTGGCGCGCCACGCCGACGACTCGGTAGTGCGCTTGGCGCGCGGGCGCGAGAGCGTGCTACGCCGCGCGCGCGGCTACGCCCCGCTCCCGGTGCGTGTGCCCCGCCAGCTGCCCGCCGTGCTGGCCGTGGGCGCGCATCTGAAGAACACCATCGCCATCGCCGTGGGCCGCCAGGTCTGCCTGAGCCAGCACCTCGGCGACCTGGACACGCCAGAGGCCCGCGCCGCCTTCGAGCGCGCCATCGGCGACCTGTGCCGGCTCTACGATTTCCAGCCCGAGCTGGTGGCCTGCGACCTGCATCCGGACTACGCCTCGACCCAGTGGGCGCGCTCGTGCGGCCTCCCGGTGGTGGCCCTCCAGCACCACCAGGCCCACGTGGCCTCCTGCGCCGCGGAGAACGACATTCGGGGAGAATACCTGGGCGTCGCCTGGGACGGCACGGGCTACGGGCGGGACGGCCACGTCTGGGGCGGCGAGTTCTTTCTGGCGCGGGATGGCGATTTCCAGCGCGTGGCCCACCTGCGGCCGTTCCGGCTGCCGGGCGGCGAGGCGGCCATCCGCGAGGGCTGGCGCGTGGCGGCCAGCCTGTTGTGGGAATTGGGAGGCGCGGGCGCCGTCCCGGAGCGGCCGGAAAGGTCCCTGCTGGCGCGCATGCTGGAGCGCGACCTGAACTGCCCGGTGACCACCAGCGTAGGGCGTCTGTTCGACGCCGTGGCCGCGCTGGCCGGGGTGGCACAGGAAAACCGCTTCGAGGGGCAGGCCGCCATGCTGCTCGAGAGCCGCATCGACGGGCTCGTCAGTGACGAGGTCTACCCGCTGGAGGGCGACCAGATCGGCGACTGGGCGCCGCTCATCGAAGCCGTGCGCGCCGATGCGGGGCGCGGTGTTTCGCCGGCGCTCATCGCGGCGCGCTTCCACAACGCGCTGGTCCACTGGATCGTACGCATGGCCCGGCGGGTGGCGGCCTCCCAGGTGGTCTTGAGCGGCGGCTGCTTCCAGAACAGCTACCTGGTGGAGCGGGCCGCCGCGGCGCTGGAAGCGGCCGGCTTCAATGTGTACACGCACCAGCGTGTGCCGCCCAACGACGGCGGCATCGCGCTGGGGCAGGCGGTGATGGCCCAATGGGGCCGGCCTTCAGCCGGCCGCCCCGCAGGCGAAACCGCCTGCGCCACGGAGAGGTGAAGGATGTGTCTGGCGGTGCCCGGGAAGATCGTGAGCATTCTGGACGATGAGGAGGCCACCCTCCGGCGCGGCAGCGTCGATTTCGGCGGCATCCGCAAGGAGGTGTCCCTGGCCTTCACTCCCGAGGCCGCCGTCGGCGACTACGTGCTGGTGCACGTGGGCTTCGCCCTGAACGTGGTGGACGAAGCCGAGGCCCACAAGATCTTCGAGACCCTGCGGGAGATGGAGGAACTGGCTGAGCTGGAGGAGCCAAGCCCGTGAAGTACCTGGACGAGTATCGCGATCCAGCGGCGGTCCGGCAACTGGCGCAGTCCCTGGCCCGGCTGGTGACGCGCCCGTGGACTCTCATGGAAGTCTGCGGGGGCCAGACCCATACCTTCGTCAAGAGCGGGCTGGAGGGCCTGCTGCCCCCGGCCATCACGCTCGTGCATGGGCCGGGCTGCCCGGTTTGCGTGACCCCCGTCGAGTTGATCGACCAGGCCGTGAGGCTGGCCGCGCGGCCCGAGGTCATCTTCTCCTCGTTCGGCGACATGCTGCGGGTGCCCGGCTCCGCCGGCAGCCTGCTCGAAGCCAAGGCCGCCGGGGCCGATGTGCGCATGGTCTACTCGCCGCTGGACGCGCTCAAGCTGGCTCGCGCCAGCCCGGCGCGCCAGGTGGTCTTCTTCGCCGTAGGTTTCGAGACCACGGCGCCGGCCAACGCCATGGCGGTGTGGCAAGCCGAGCGCGAAGGCGTCCCCAACTTCTCCATCCTGGTGGCGCACGTGCTGGTGCCGCCAGCCCTGGAGGCCATCCTCAGCTCGCCCGACCGGCGCATAGACGCCTTCCTGGCGGCCGGCCACGTTTGCACGGTCATGGGATACGAGGAGTACGAGCCTATCGCCCGCCGTTATCGCGTGCCCATCGTGGTGACGGGCTTCGAGCCGCTGGACCTGCTGGAAGGGATCTACCTGGCGATCGCGCAACTGGAGGCCGGCCGCGCCGGGGTGGAAAACCAGTACGGCCGCGCGGTGCGGCGGGAAGGCAATCGCGCGGCCCAGCAGCGCATCACCGAGGTCTTCGAGGTCAGCCCCCGCAAGTGGCGCGGCATCGGCGAGATTCCCTCCAGCGGCCTGCGGCTGCGCGAGCGCTACCGCAACTTCGACGCCGAGGCGCGCTTCGGTTTGGCCGCCCCGGCGGTCGAGGAATCCGGCGAGTGCATCGCCGGACTGGTCCTCCAGGGCATCAAGAAGCCCTTCGAGTGCCCGGCCTTCGCCACGCGCTGCACGCCCGAGACCCCGCTGGGAGCGCCCATGGTATCCTCCGAAGGCGCCTGCGCGGCCTACTGCCAGTACGGGAAGCGCCCTCATGCCTGAGTTCAGAGTCTCCTGCCCGGTGATGCGGCCTTCGGGCGAGCGTGTGCTGCTGGCGCACGGCGGCGGCGGCCGCCTGATGCACCAGTTGATCGCCGGCCTCTTCCTGGAGGAGTTCGGCAGCCCGCCGCTGGCCGCGCAGCACGACGGCGCCCTGCTCCATCTCGGCGGCCAGCGCCTGGCCTTCACCACCGACTCCTACGTGGTGCGCCCGCTGGAATTTCCCGGCGGCGACATAGGCTCCCTGGCGGTGTACGGCACAGTCAACGATCTGGCCATGTGCGGCGCGCGGCCGCTCTACCTGAGCGCGGGCTTCATTCTGGAAGAGGGCCTGGAGATGGAGACGCTGCGCCGGGTGGCGCGCTCGATGCGGGGCGCCGCCGCCCGGGCGGGCGTAGCGCTGGTCACCGGTGACACCAAGGTGGTGGACAAGGGCAAGGGCGACGGCGTCTTCATCAACACCGCCGGCATAGGGGTGGTCGAGGCGCCCTCCGACATCGGCCCCGCGGCGGTGCGCCCGGGTGACGCGGTGATCGTCAGCGGCGACCTGGGATCGCACGGCGTGGCGGTGCTCTCGGTGCGCGAGGGTCTCGAATTCGCCTCGCCCGTGGTGAGTGACCTGGCCCCGCTGTGGGAGCCGGTGGCGGCGCTGCTCAAAGCGGGCATCGAGATACACTGCCTCAGGGATCTGACCCGCGGCGGGCTGGCGTCCGCGTTGAACGAAATCGCGGCGGCGGGAGTGGGCCTTGAGATCCGCGAGGCGGCCGTGCCGGTGGCCCAAGCGGTGCAGGGCGCCTGCGAGATCCTGGGACTGGATCCGCTTTACGTCGCCAACGAAGGCCGGTTCGTGGCCTTCGTGCCTGAGCGCGACGCCGAGCGCACGCTCGAGGCGCTGCGTGCGCTACCGGTCTCGGCGGCGGCCGCGCGCATCGGGACCGTAGCGGAGGGCCCGCCCGGATCGGTAACTCTTGAAAGCCGCATCGGCGGCCGCCGCG
>VFZS01000498.1 GCA_016871095.1 Acidobacteriota bacterium | reverse complement strand
GGAGGGCACGCCGGGGTGCGCGCTGATCCGGGCGCTGGAGCCGCTGGCCGGCATCGGGATCATGCGGCGGCGCCGGCCCAAGGCGCGCTCAGTCGAGGAGCTGGCCAACGGCCCCGGCAAACTGACGCAGGCGCTGGGCATCACGCGGCGGCACTACGGAGCGGATGTCACCCGCGGGCCGCTGGCCGTGCGCCGGCTGAAGCACGAGCCGCCCTTCGAGATCCTCGCTACTGCGCGCATTGGCATCCGCCATTGCGCCCAGTGGCCCCTGCGCTTCCTGATCGCGGGCAACCGGTGCGTGAGCCGGTGATGAGCGGGAGCCCGCAGGAGTGCGGGCTTGGCAGCCTGAGAGGCTGCGCCACGCTGACTCCGTCGGCGCCGGCGTCAAAACAGCAGCTTCAGGGCGAACTGAAGGATCCGGGGGTCGCCGGCGCTCTCGATGCGCCCGAAGCGGTTGGCCACGTTGACCGTAGCATAGGGGCTGCCGAAACCAGGGGTGTTGAAGGCGTTGAACAGCTCGGTCCGGAACTCCAGGCGCCATTTCTCCGCCAGGGCGAAGCTCTTCATGAAGCCCAGGTCGAAGTTCACCGCGCCCGGACCCCGCATCACGTTGCGCGGCGAGGTGCCGAAAGTCCCTGTGGCGCTCAACGCAAAGGCGGCGGTGTTGAAATACTGCGCGATGAGCTGCTCACGAGGCCGCCCCGTATCCAGGTACGGGTTGCCGACCAGATCGGCGAAATCCATGTTGATGCCGCTCATCGCGCGATCCACCCCGGACACAACCGAAAAGGGGTAGCCGCTGCGAACCCCGGTGATCCCGGTGAACTGCCACCCCCCGGCCAAGCGCCGGATCCAAGCCGGCTGCTCACGCAGCCCGGGAAGGGCCCACACGTGTGAGATGACGAGGCGCTGAGACTGGTCGAAATCCGAGAGCCCGCGATTGAGGCGGCGATTGAGCGGCACCCGCTGAGAGGGGTTCTGCGGCGTCTGGTCGGAGGAAGCTTCGTCAATCGACTTCGAAATGGTGTAGTTGACCTCCACCGAGAAGTTGTCCGTCACGCGCCGCTCCACGGAAAGCTGGAAGCCGTGGTAGCTGGAAGTAGTGCTCGCGGTGGTGACGAAGATCCTGGTGAAGTCCCCATGGGGACGGCGCTGCTGGATGTTGCCCGTGGTGGCGCCGGGGGCGTAGCGCGCGTAGTTCACATCGTCGCTGACCGAGAGATGGCGCCCCAGATTGGCCACGTAGCTGGCGCGCACGATCAGGTTCGCAAGCAACTCGCGCTCCAGCGTCAGGTTTACCATCTGCTGGTAGCTGGGCTGGAAGTCGCGGGCGAAGGATCCGAAGGAACCCAGGGGGACGACGAATCGGGAGTCTTTCGCCGGCACAAACGGTGCGAAGCCAGCCGGGAAGGGGTTTTCCGTGGCGGCGTACGGATCCTCGAACCGCACAGCGTAGCGGGTGATCTGGGGGCTGAAAGGAGCGGCATTGACGAAGCCGTTGTAAAGGACCGTGAACTGCGGGTTCCAGAACAGCCCGTAGCCTCCGCGCACCACGCTGCGGCCTCCGCCGGGCCGCCACGCAAACCCGAAGCGCGGCGCCACCTGCCAGAGATAGGAGTCAAATCCCCCTTCCGGACAACCCGGGTCTCCGGCGTTCAGATACCCTTGCGGCGCGTTGGGGAAACGCGTGGAACGGACGCCGGGAGCGAAGCACTGTGTGCGCCCCAAGGAGTCGCGGAACGGGAACATGGGATCCCAGCGCAGCCCGAGATTCAGCGTCAGGTTGTGCGTAGCGCGCCAGTTGTCCTGAAGGAAGAAACCCCAGCGGGTTCCGTAGAGCTCCTTGTACTCGCCGCCCCCCTGGTCGAACTGGTAGACCTCGCCCAGCATGAAGTCCGCCATGGCGTTGCCGGTGATGCCGCCGGTGAAGTTGAACAGGCCCATGGTCCGAAAATCATTCAGGATCTGGTTGGAGGACCGCAGAATCTCAGCGCCGAACTTCAGCTCGTGTCCGCCGCGCATCCAGGTGGAGGTGTTCGCGAATTGCAGATCGTAGTCCAGCTTGTCGTAATTCCAGCCAGGCCGCGCCAGAAAACCGCCCGAGACGTTGATGTAGACCGACGCGGGATCCTTGACGGCGATGCTGCGCACACCCGCGTCGCGGAAACTGATGGGCAGCTTCACAGCGCGCCAGTCATTGAACGTGCGCCGGCCGCGGTAGGCGAAGGTGAGATGGTTCAGCCAGTGGGAGGAAACCGTGAAGACGTCGCTCAGGGTGAGCTGCATGTAGGGTTGCTTGGAAAGACCGGCGTCGGCCGCATACATGGAGGCCAGATCGTTCACATTGCCGCCGAAGGGGCGGGTGAATTTGTTGCGGAAATAGCGCGCCATGAGCCGGTGTTTGCCCAGGTAATAGTCGCCCCGCGCCGTGAACTCGTTCAGGTTGTTCCTCGCGGGGATGCCCACGAAGCGCTCGCCGGTGGGAGTGGCCGGGTCCGGCAGGTACTTCAGGAAGGCCTGAGTCACCTGGCTCAGCCGGCTGGCCGGAATCTGGTTGCCCGGGAACGGCTGCCTGGTCTGCGGGTCGGTGAGGGCCCGCGTGACGGAAGAGAAATCGCCGCGCCGCATGGCGGCGGTGGGCAGAAACTGGCGCGTCAGTCCGGGATCGCTGCGGAGGCGAGTGCCCTGATAGGACACGAAGAAGAACAGCTTGTCCCGCTGGACGGGCCCTCCCAGGGTGGTCCCGAACTGGTTGCGTTTGAGCGAGTCCCGCCGGGCAGCGAAGAAGTTGCGGGCGTTGAAAACGGCGTTGCGGACGAATTCGAAGGCGCTGCCGTGGTACTCGTTGGTGCCGGACTTGGTGACCACGTTGACCACCGCGCCCATCGCATTGCCGTACTCGGCGCTGAAGTTGGTCTTCTGGACGCTGAATTCCTGGATGGCGTCCGGATTCGGGAAGTTGCCGCTGAAGTTGCGATATGAATCCGTGTTCATCCCCGAGTCCATCAGCCAGTAGACGCCGCTCTGGCGGCTGCCGCTCACCACAAAGGCGTCTCCCTCTCCGTAGGAACTGGTGCGGAGAATGACGCCAGCCTGAATGGACATCAACTGCGTGATGTTGCGGCCATTGAGCGGAAGGTTGACGATCCGCTGGTGGTCCACCAGGCCGCGGATCGTTCCCACCTGCGTTTCGAGCAGGGGCGCGGCGGCGGTCACGGTCACCGCTTCGGAGGTGGCTCCGAGCCTCAGCACCAGATCAATGTTCACGATGTCGTTCACCGCCAGGGTGACGCCTTCCCGGACGTACCGCTGGAAGCCTGTCTTCTCCACTTCCAGGCGGTATTGGCCCACCGGCAGGGACGGCAGCGAATACATCCCCTCCAGGTTGGTCTGGCGAGCCTGGCGCAAGCCGGTCTGGACGTTGACGGCGGTGACGGTGGCATCAGGCACGGCCGCGCCGGACGGGTCACGGACCACGCCCACCAGGCCGGCCTGGCTGAAGCAGAGTCCGGCGCCGAGCAGGGACGCCAAGATTAACCGCCGAGATTCCCCTTGTTGCCTGCTATACATCAGGTTGCTCCTCCCAAAGCCACTACGGCTATGCCGGGTCTCACTATTGTAGCCGTGTTGTGGGGCCACCCTCAAACCGGTCCGGAACGGCCCTTGCGAGGACTACGGCGGATGGGCAGCAGGGCCGGCACCGCTGTCGCCCTTTCCCGGGGCTTCTCGGGCCGGTAGTATCCTGAAGCCTGCCCAAGAGGCCGCGGGGAGATGGTGAAGGAAGCTGTGTGGCTGGTGAGCTGCGCCGTGCCCCTGTAGGCGTTCCTGCTGTTCGCAATGGCGTGGAGCGCGTCCCCGCCTGCTGCGGAAGGAGATGACGGCGGCGCCTCCCAGGCGGGACCGCCGCCGCTGCCGGAGCTCGCCCGATTGGCCGGGCAGGGGCGATTGGATGGCGTGACCATCGAGTACTGGGTGGGCGGCGGCCCTCCTCCCCCGCTTTGCCGATCCGACCAGTTCCGCCTCCTGACCGTCGAGAGCCCCGACGTGCTGGAACTAGCCCCAAGACCGTTCAGTTAAGCCATGACCACTCCCTGCCGGTCGTGGCTCGGTTGCATCTCATTACGCGTGCAGGCACTGGCCGAGCCGCGAGCGTCAGCGAGCGGTCCGGGCGGTGCAAACTGAACAGTATTGGAACTAGCCCGCCCCTACCGCGACCCGGCGGGGAAGCTCGAGGGGCTGATCGAGCGATTCCAGCTCGCCACCCAACCGTCGGATCTGCGCAGGATAGCACAGCGCGGCATAGCCGCAACCAAAGCCCTGCTGGCGGTTCCGTGGGGCGAACCTCCAGGTTTGCGAGCTGGTTTTCCAACCAGCTTTGGGCCGCGCCCGGAGCCCGCGG
>VFZS01000497.1 GCA_016871095.1 Acidobacteriota bacterium | reverse complement strand
CTGCCGCAGGGTTTGGAGTCCCGGCTTTAGCCGGTCGCATATGAAGGGTTGGAGGTCGCTGAAACCGGCTAAAGCCGGGACTCCAAACCCTGCACACATCCGACTTCTGCAAACGCGGATTCGGGGGCAGTGCGCGGATGCGCCCGGTAACGGGTTAAGTGGGGCGAGCTGCCAAGCTCGCCCGTCGTGCTCCAATCCACAGGTGGGCGAGCTTGGAAGATGACATGAGTATTGGCGGGCGAGCGCCGATGCGCTACACCCGCCATACTATGCATACACAACAGTCCATTACTAACTCTCAAGCGAACGGGGAGCAAGTCGTTCGCAAGACCTGTCGTCGCATCCTGCTCGGCCTCGACGTGCACGCCGACACCGTGGTGGTCGTGCGCCAGCTCGACAACGCCACCCCGCAACCTGCCCAGCGGTTTCTCTGGCCCAAGTTCTGGGAATGGATCGAGAAGCAACGCGCGCTGGCCGAGGAGTTGCACAGTTGCTACGAGGCCGGCCCGATGGGTTACGGCACTCACCGCACGCTGCTCTGCCGTGGCGTGCAGAACCGCGTGGTGGCCCCGCGCGTGTTGGACGAGCAGGGCAAGCGGGTCAACAACGACAAGACCGACGCGCTGGCGCTCTGCCAGCGGCTGGACCGCTACCTGGCCGGCAATCTCAAGGCTCTGGCGGTGGTCCGCGTGCCCACGCCCGAAGAAGAGATCCGCCGTGTGGCCAGCCGGCAGCGTGAACAGATCAAGCGGACGCAGAAGCGGGTGGCGGCGCAGGGACGCAGCCTGCTGTTGAGTCAGGGGGTGCGCGCGCCGGGGCCGTGGTGGAAGAAGGATCGCTGGATGGAACTGCAGGCCAAGCTGCCGGTCTGGCTGATGAAACAGTTGCAGCCGCTGCGGCGGATTCTGGCGGTGGTGGAGAAGGAACTGACCCGCGGCACCGAGGCGCTGGAGAAGGTGGCGCCGGCGGTGCGCCCCAAAGGGCTGGGCGGGATGACCTACGAAACCATTGAGCGGGAGGTGGGCGACTGGGGGCGGTTCAACAACCGGCGCGAAGTAGGCAGCTACACGGGGCTGGTGGCGGGGGTCAGTTCCAGCGGGCCCGATCAACGGCAGTTGAGCATCACCAAACACGGCAACCCGCGGCTGCGGGCGGCGCTGGTGGAGTTGGCGTGGCGGTGGTTGATCTGGCAGAGCCAGGCTCCCAGCGTGCGGCGGTGGGCGCCGATTCTGCTGGAGGAGCGCGCGCCGCGCTGGAGACGCAAGAAAGCGATCGTGGCGCTGGCGCGGACGTTGGCGGTGGAGTTGTGGCGCTGGCGGACGGGACGGCGGAGCGCCGAGGAATTGGGCTGGGTGATGCTGGCCGCGTAAACCGAGACCCAGAAGCATACCGAGCGTGAGCGAGATGCGAACAGCGGAAAGAGAGCTTGAAACGGGACGCGCCCGAAGGGCGAGCGGGACGGTGGAGACGCCGTCCGATTGGAAGATGGGGCGCGTTTTGCTTGCCGGGAGTGACTCGAATAGGTCAAAGGGTGATCCGTCCTTGGAGGCGGACACGGATAGCAGTTGGAGCGACCGGCCGCAGAGCCGGCGCCAGACCGGCGAGACGTTTCGGACTCCCCGCGCGCAGACTGCCACCGAACGTTGAACGGATAGCATCGAATGAAACGACCCGAAACCTAACCGCGCCCCAAGCGCCGCTTGACAATACTCATAGCAGCTCGCCCCACTTATCAAACCGAGAGTTTCTCGTCACCGCGTGTTTCGCTCTTTGTTTCTCGTGCCAGCATTGTTGTTGGCTTGCCTAGGTGGTAGCGCACAGGCGGGGCAACCCCAAGCCCCGGTCGCGCAGGCCAACGCTTCGGCCAGCAGCGAAGCGGGAGCCGACCTGCTCATCGGCGGCTGCGGCGGCGTCTATTTTCTGGCGGAGCCGGGCGAACTGGCGGTGGAGGTTATTAAGCGCGACCGGAACCGGCGCGACGCGCCCACCGAACTGCGCGCCATCCTGGCGGGACCGGATCGGCGGGTGTTGCAAGAAGCGACGATTCCTGACGACGGCAGGCCCCGCGGAAGCGGCTTGGGGCCGCCGCAGCAATGCCGGCTGTCGGCGCACGTCAAGCGCAAGGGCGTCTATGTCCTCAACATCACGCTCTCGCAAGACCGGTATGGCGAGCACGCCGTTTGGGGCTTCCGGTCCAACTGCCCGAAGTATCTCATTGAGACGGCTCGCGGTCACAGGGATGCGCGGCACGAAGAACCCATCGTGCTGGCGAGTCCGGAGCGCGCGGGCGACGTGTGCTTCCTGCCGAGACGGGGAGCGTTCAGTGTCGAACTGTCCGGCCTGCCGAAGGGCGCGGACGCGCCGCAGATGTTCGACGCCAAGGGCGCGATCATCGCCGCCTTGCAGGTGGACGGCAACGGCCGGGCGTCGCACGAGTTCGTCGAAAAGCTTCATCGCGACGCCGTGCCGTGGCGGCTGCATTTTCCGTCGGCGCAGGCCACGATCAACATGGACGGCGTCACGCGGTGGGACGACGACGATTTCCAACGCGATATGGCTTGCTGGACGCCCGATCCGAGGTCGTGGTTTCCGTGGCTGGAGAACCGCTGGTTGCTGACGCCTTACAGCCGGACGATTTATGGTCAGCCAGGCGAGCAGAAGGAAATCACTCTCCAAGTCCGCAACGACTCGCTTCGAGAGCGCACGATTCAACTCGGCGTTGAGTTTCCCGATGGCGAGCGGCCCTCGGCATCAGAGACACACCTTGCAAGGTGTGTCTCTTTGTCGGGCGAGCGTGTTGTGGTCGGCGCGAGGCAGGCGGCGACGGTCACAGTCCGGTGCGCGGTGCCGGAGGCTGGCCAGCCGGGTGTGTGCCACATCCGCGCGACGCCGCTGGACGATTCCGGGTTTTCGACCTTCTCGACACTCACGGTCAAGACGGGCGACGCGCCGGCGACGAAGCCGCTCGCCATGCCGATCGTGCTCAAACCCTACCAGCATGAGAACAAGCAGTTCGGCTACCTGCCGGATTATCCGACAGAGAGCCAGGTTTATTTCGATCTGCGAAACCGGCCGTTCATCATCACCAGTGGCGGCATCGCCACCTGGCGCGACGGGGAATGGATCCTCTTGTCGGGGAGCAAAGACGTCAGCGCGGTTTGCTCGAAGGTGGCCTTTGACCGGGACAACAACCTTTACATCCTCGCCACGATCGCTGGGGCCGCGACGCTGCTGCACTCGGCCGACGGCGGACAGACGTTCGCGGCCTGCGCGCTACCGAGCCGGGGCGGTCAATCGCGCGCGTTGGATATGGAGGAGTTCACGGGCCACAACCTCCCCGACGGCCCGCCGCCGATCCTGCGTTACACCCGGACTGCCAAAGACCCGAAACTGTTCTGGCGCGCGCTCCACGATCTGGAGTTGTTCCTGCCCAAGAAGGCGGGCGGTCGGTTGGTGATGGGCGAGCCGATCCTCATCACCAGGCAGTGCATCGGTCTGGCGTCGCATTCGGGCATTCCCTCGTCCGTCGTCTCGCGCGGCAGCAAAGTCCACATCGTCTGGGGCGAGGCCACTGATCCGAAAGCGCCCGGTCCCGGCGTCCCTGCATTCGTCGCGACGTATGACCGTGAGACGGAACGTTTGGGCAAGTCCGCGCTCGTGGGCCACGGCGCGCCGCCCAACGACATTCACAACTCGCCGAGCATCGCCGTGGACAGCCAGGCTCTCCTGCACGTGCTGGCCGGCACGCACGGCCGGCCGTTCCCCTACGCGCGCTCGCTGAAGCCCAACGACGCCGGAGGCGGATGGACCGAGCCGTCGGTGATGGGCGAAAACCTCAGCCAGACCTATATCGGCATGGTGTGCGGCCCGGATGACACGCTCCACGCGGCCTTCCGATTGTGGCGAACCAGTGTGGATCCCTTTCCCGCCAGCCACTACGCGACGCTCGCCTATCAACGGAAACGGCCCGGCCAGCCGTGGGAGCCGCCGCGCATCCTGATCGTGCCGCCGTTCTCGGAATACAGCGTCTTCTACCACCGGCTCACCATGGACCGCAAAGGCCGGCTGTTTCTCTCCTACGACTACTGGTCCACGTTCTGGTTCTACCGCAACGACCACTTCGGCCGCCGTCGCACGCTGCTGATGTCGCCCGACGGCGGCGACACGTGGAAACTGGCGCAGACAAAGGACCTCCAATAGACCATCGAGCAGTGCGGGCGTAGATGAGGCACGAAAATCTGACTTGCGCGGAACCGCACTTCAAGCGTGACACGGCGGCCGCGCTCGCTATATTTGGCGGCCCATTTCTTGGTGACCCCGTCGTCTAGCCAGGCCCAGGACTCCGGGTTTTCATCCCGGCAACACGGGTTCGAATCCCGTCGGGGTCGCCAAACTTGTTT
>VFZS01000496.1 GCA_016871095.1 Acidobacteriota bacterium | reverse complement strand
CACGAAGGCCTTCTCCAGTTGGTTCCCGTGTTCGGCGACCAGGGTGCGCACCGCCGCCGGCAGAGTCCGCCGGGCGGAAGCCGGAAAGCGGATCAGGATCACGCCGGGGGATGCCGCCGGGGCGGCAAACACCAGGGCGCCGAAGTCCTTGTCCTCGGTCAATAGGATGCGGCCTTCCGTGACTGCCAATTCCATCACCTCGCGGTCCACCGAGCGCTGCTGGAACTCACTTACCGCCACAACGTCATGACCCGCGGAACGCAACGCACGGACCACGACGAAATCGCAGCTCTCGTCCGCGAGGAAGCGCATGGAAAGATCACTCGGACACAGGCGTCAGGACGGCTTCATGAGCGATCGTGTCGGCTGCGTAAGCCAGCGCGGCGCGAACGTCTTCCGGCGTCAAGCGCGGATATGCGTCCAGCAGATCCTCAATGGCCGCGCCTTCGGCGAGCTTGCGCAGAAGCAGTTCGACCGGAATGCGCGTCCCCCGGATAACGGGTTTGCCCAGCATCACAAGAGGGTTGATCTCGATGCGCTCCGTCATCACCGCTCCCGTCCTGATTCTAGCACTGCCGGAGCGAAGCGCGGCGTTGGAGATTAGGTCTGGCGGTGCTGCCTGAGGCGGGCGGCGAACTGGTTGGCGCGCTGGAAGACCTCTTGCGCGCCCTGGGCGCCCAGGGCATTGCGGAGGCTGCTCAGCTCGGCGATGCAGGCATCGAGCGCAGCCTCGATGGTGGCACGGTTAGTGTCAAGAATATCGCCCCAGACTTCGTAAGGGCTGGCGGCGAGGCGGGTCATGTCAGCGAGGCCGGGGCCGGCGACGCGGAGGTCATCCGGCGCGGCCAGTCGCTCGCCCAGCATGGCGGCCAGGGCGGTGGAGAGCAGTTGCGGGAGGTGGGAGGTGCAGGCCACTATGCGGTCGTGCCCGGCGGGGCCGAGAGTGACGGGCACGGCGCCGATGGCAGTCAGCCAGCGGAGGAACTCGCGGGCCGCGGCGGTTTCCAGCTCCGCGGGGTCCGAGGGCGTCAGCACGTAGGTTCGGCCGCTGAACAAGCCGGCGTCGGCCTCGGCGGCGCCGCGCGTTTCCTTGCCCGCCATGGGGTGGCCGCCCAGGAACTGGCCGCGGCGGATGGAGCGGCGGCCCTGCTCGACGATGCGGGCCTTGGTGCTGCCGGCGTCGCTGACCAGCGCGCCGGGCCGGAGCAGGGGATCGAGCCGCTCGATTGTCTCCAGGATGCGGTGTATGGGCTGCGAGAGGTAGACCAGATCGGCGCGCGGCACGGCCTCCTCGAGGGGCAGGCCCTCGTCGATGGCGCCGCGCGCCAGCGCCGCTTCGAGCGCGGGTGCGGAGCTGACGCCCAGAATGCGGCCGGTGAAGCCGGCTTTCTTGAGAGCCAGGCCGAAAGAACCTCCGATAAGACCCACGCCGACGATGGCGACGGTATCAAACATGGCGGTGACTCCACAAGCTGAAGCTTGTGCTACGGGTTACAGGCTCCTTCCGACGGCTGGGGCGATGATGCGGAGCTGCGCCATCAGCTCCTCGAACTGCTCGGGCCACAGGGATTGAGCGCCATCGCTGAGGGCATGATCGGGGTCGCAGTGAACCTCGATGAGCAGGCCATCAGCGCCGGCGGCCACGGCGGCGCGGGCCATGGGCAGCACCTTGTCGCGGCGTCCGGTGCCGTGCGAAGGGTCCGCGATGATGGGCAGGTGGGAGAGCTTCTTCACCACCGGGATGGCGGCGAGGTCCATGGTGTTGCGGGTGTAGGTTTCGAAAGTGCGGATGCCGCGCTCGCACAGGATGACGTTGTAGTTGCCCTCCGAGAGGATGTACTCGGCCGACAGCAGCAGCTCCTCGATAGTGGCGGCGGGCCCGCGCTTGAGCAGGACGGGCTTGGGCTGGCGGCCCACCTCGCGCAGCAGGTTGTAGTTCTGCATGTTGCGGGCGCCCACTTGCAGGATGTCGGCGTAGGCGGCGACCAGCGGGATCTGGGTGTGGTCCATGACTTCGCTGATGACCTTGAGGTGGTACTGGTCGGCGGCCTCGCGCAGCAGGCGGAGTCCCTCTTCGCCCAGGCCCTGGAAGGTGTAAGGGGAGCTGCGCGGCTTGAAGGCGCCGCCGCGGATCACGCGGGCCCCGGCGCGCGCCACCCGCTCGGCGGTGTGCATCACCTGGTCGCGGTTCTCGACGCTGCACGGCCCGGCCATGACCACCACGCGCGGGCCGCCTATGTCCACGTCGCCCACCTGCACAACGGTCCCCGCGGGGCAAAAATGCCGGCCCGCGAGCTTGTAGGGGGACTGTATGCGGCGGGCTTCCTTGACGCCTTCGATGACCTCGAAGTCGGCCGGGTCCACTCGCTCGGCGGGGCCGACGCCGCCCAGCACCGTGTGCACCACGCCAGTGGAGCGGTGCACGGTGAAGCCCAGCGCCACCATGCGGTCGATGACGGCCTGTATCTGGGGCTCGGTGGCGCCCTCTTGCATGACGACTAACATGATTCCTTGCTGTCCTTCTCCAACATTCGCAGGCGCTGCACGTTGCGCATTTCGTCGATGATGCGCTCGAAGACCCGGCGCACGCCTTCAGCGGGCAGCGGGCCGTGGTTGTGCTCGGTGACGTTGGCGAACACCTCGTCCTCGCGGCGGGGCTCGTAGATGGGCAGGTTCAGTTCCTGTTTGATGCGCCCGATCTCCTCCACGATGCGGGTGCGCTCGTTGAGCAGCTCGAGGATCCGCCGGTCCAGAACGTCGATCTGGTCGCGGCAGGTCTCCAGGGCTTGCAGGGCTGTTTCCCGGTTCATGATTGCTCGAGACCGCTTTTCAACTGCCGCGCGAACGCTTCCAGCGCGGCCGCGCTGCCCTCCCGCTCGATAACCCGGACGAAGGCGCTGCCCACCACCACGGCGTCGGCCAGGCGGCCCGCTTCCGCGACCTGCGCGGCGGTCGAGATGCCGAAACCGACCGCCAGGGGCAGCGGGGTCACCTCGCGCATGGCGCGGACCAGAGCGGCGGCGGAGCCGGCCAGCGTCTCGCGCTCACCCGTCACGCCGGTCCGTGAGACCAAGTATACGAAGCCGGTCGAGTAGTTCGCCACCAGCCGCAGGCGCGCCGGGGTGCTGGTGGGGGCGGCCAGGAAGACGGTATCCAGACGATGGGCGCGCATCACCTGGACGTAGCCGCCGGCCTCCTCGACGCTCAGGTCGGTGAGCAGCAGGCCGTCGATGCCCGCCTCGGCGGCGTCGGCGGCGAGCGCCTCCAGGGGGTAGCGCACCACCGGATTCAGGTAGGTGAACAACAGCAGCGGGATCTGAGATTCCCGCCGGATGGCGCGCGCGACCTCAAGCACCCGGCGCAAGCTGGCCCCCGCGCGCAATGCCCGCTCGCTGGCGCGCTGGATAACCGGCCCGTCGGCGATGGGGTCGGAGAAGGGGACTCCGAGCTCGATCAGGTCCACGCCGCCGCGCTCCAGGGCAGCCACCAGGGCGGGGGTCTCTGCGAGGGAGGGATCGCCAGCGGTCAGATAGCCGATCAGGGCTTTGTGGCGTGCTGGGAGCAGGGTGTCGAACAAGCGTGCAATGCGGGTGGAGGGGGTCATTCCTGGTCCAGCTCGGGGAAGTTCTGGCGGTAGATACCGATATCCTTATCCCCGCGTCCTGAGAGGTTTACCAAGAAAACCTCATCTTTTGCTTCAGGTGCCCGGCGCATTGCCTCGGCTACGGCGTGGGCGGACTCCAGAGCCGGAATGATGCCCTCGGCGCGGCTCAATTCGCGGGCCGCTTCGAGAGCATCGCGGTCGCCGATGGAGACGTACTCGGCCCGGCCCTGATCGTGGAGCCAGGCGTGCTCGGGTCCCACCAGGGCGTAGTCCAGTCCCGCGGATACCGAGTGGGTGAGGGAGACCTGGCCGTCGGCATCCTGGAGCAGGTAGCTGTAAGCGCCGTGCAGGATGCCGGGCGAGCCACCGGAGAAGCGGGCGGCGTGGTCGCCCAGGGCGGGGCCCCGTCCGCCGGCCTCAATGCCCACCAGGCGGACGCCTTCGTCCGCGAGAAAAGCGTGGAAGATGCCGATGGCGTTGCTGCCGCCGCCCACGCAGGCGAACAGGGTGTTGGGGAGGCGGCCGTCGGCTTCGAGAATCTGCTGGCGGGCCTCGCGGCCGATGACGCTCTGGAAATCGCGGACCATCAGCGGGTAGGGGTGTGCGCCCAGGGCGGAGCCGAGCAGGTAGTAGGTGTCGTGAACGTTGGTGACCCAGTCGCGCATGGCTTCGCTGATGGCGTCCTTGAGGGTGCGGCTGCCGGAGGCCACGCCGGTGACGCGGGCGCCCAGCAGGCGCATGCGGAAGACGTTCAGGCGCTGGCGCGCCATGTCTTCCTCGCCCATGTAAACGGTGCACTCGAGGCCGAAT
>VFZS01000495.1 GCA_016871095.1 Acidobacteriota bacterium | reverse complement strand
CGGAGCTTCAGGCGGAGGTAGTCGATGTAGCTTTCGGGTGCAGGATGGGCGCGGAGTTCGTCGACAACGGGCCGGAAATAGGCCAGAGAGCGGATCGGAGAGAGCCGGGGCGCATCTGCCGGGCGAATCAGGCGGCGTAGGGAGCCGAGGAGTAAGGCGGTCTCCACGACGCGCAGGGGCACGCCATCATCATGGAAGCGGCGGGCCAGCCATTGATCCGAAGCACTCGCGCGCAAGGGAGTATCCGGCAGATCGACATAGCGCGTCAGTACCTCAGAGACGTACAACGCCGGGTTGGAGTCCGGCTGCAACAACTCGGAGGCTGGCGTCACTTTTTCCTCCGCCGGCGGGCCGCCGTCTCCTGCTCGCTTTCGCGCTTCCGGTAGCTGTCGCCCTCGATCACCGTCACGTCGGCATGATGCAGCAGGCGGTCCAGCAAGGTCACGATGCAAGCCGCATTGGGAAAGACTTCGTTCCATTCTTTGAATGGCCGGTTGGTCGTGAGGATTACGGATTTCCGTTCGTAACGCCGGTTGATGACTTCGTAGAGTAAGTCGGCGGACTTGTCGTCGAAGGACAAGTAACCTGCCTCATCAACGCAGAGTAGGCCGACGTTGGCATAGGTGCGCAGCTTGCGGTGGCGGCCTTCGGGAGTCTGGCGATGCAGTTCTTCCAGTAACGCCGCGGCGGAGCGGAACAGTACGGAGTGGCCCGCCAGCACTGCCGCGTGGCAGATGTTCTGGGCGATCATCGTCTTGCCCAGCCCGTTGGTGCCCACCAAGATCAGGTTGCGGGCCTCTGGGAGGAAGTCCAGGGTCAAGGCGCGTTCGATCACATCGCGTTCGATCTTCTTGGGCCAAGACCAGTCGAAGTCGGCCATGGGCTTGAACTTCTTGATCTCGGAGAGTCGCAGACGCCGTTCCAGGCTGCGGTGGGCGCGTTCGGCGGCCTCGGTCTGGGCCAGGTGTTCCAGAATCTGCCGCGGCGACCAGCGCTGTTTGGTGGCCCGCGCCAGAAAGTCGTCCAGTTCGCCGGCCACGACGTGCAAGCCGATTTGTTCGAGTTGAGCCGGCAGGCTATTGCTCGGATTCGTCGTCGTGGGGGTGGGCGAGCTCATCGTAAGTCTCCAGGTCGTGGGGACGGACATCCAGCGCTTGTGCTTCCGGATGGCGGCTGAGATCCAGTGCCGGCAGGGGCGCGGAACGCTGGTGACGGCGCAACAGGAAGGCGACCGAAGAGGCGCGTGGGGTGTTCCGCTCCAGCGCTTCCCGGATGGCGCGGCGCAGAGCGGCCACGCCGTACAGGTCCAGCAAACGGAGCAGTTGAGAGGTTTGAGTGGCGGCCGACTCTCCCTGGGCGAAGGCCCGCTCCAGCAAGTCTTCGCTTTCCGGAACGGTCAGCGCCAGGCGGCCCGCGCGCGTTTGGTGGAGGGCTTTGCGTTTGGTGCGGAGCAAGGCTTCTTGATGGGCCGGATCCAGGATGGATTTCTGCCGGTCATAGGAGCGAGGATGACGGGCGATCTCGGCGGCGCCGTCCAGGATGCGCACCTCCGTGTCGGAGGCCGCCAGGGTCAAAGGCCGGCCTACGGCTTCGGGCGGGATGGAGTAGTCGTTGAGATCGAAATGCACGTAAATGGTCTTACGGGAGCGCACCGGCTCGATCCGATCGGTGTTGAAGGGGTGGAGCGGCAGCGGCAGCAAGCGCGGCTGTTCTTCGGCGAAAGCCTGGGCCACGGAGCGTGCGCTATCGTCGGGCCAGTGGCGCTGGTGCGCCACTTCATCGCGCCACGCCAGCGCCTGACGATTGCACTCCGCCAGGGTGGTAAAGACGCGTCCCGCCCAGAAGGAATCGCGCACATACCGAATGGCCCTCTCCACGCGGCCTTTTTGATTTCCCGCGCGTACCTGGCAAGGGCGGGGCGCGAAGTGATAGTCAGCGGCCAACTCCAGCAACCGCGGGTTGAAATGGATCTGGTTGCCGCGCCGCTCCAGCACGGCGCTTTTGAGATTGTCGTACAGAATGACCCTGGGCGCCCCAGACCAATCCTGGAAAGCACGCACGTGGCCGCGCAGGAAGTTTTCCGTGGTCTGGTCGAAGAAGAATTCCAGGTACAACGCTCGCGACCAGGACAAGGTCATGACGAAGCAGGAGAGTTGCCGCTTGGCGCGGCCCACCATGACGGAGCCGAAGTAGGCCCAGTCAACTTGTGCCTGCTCGGCTGGAAAAACCTGCAATCGCAGAAAGGCCTCCTGTTCAATGGCGCGCCGCACGGTGTCGGGGTGGACGTTGAGGGCTTGTGCAATGGTGCCGATTTTCCAATGCTCGGCGTAAAAATAGCGGCGAATCTGTACACGGGTTTCGGGGGGATCATCCCAGCTCACCTTCGTCGTGGAATCTGTGGGAAAGGATCGACGAAACGGCTTGGCCGGCCACAGATGGAACAGCGCAGCCACGGATCGGCTCGCTTTCCCGGCCGGCTGGAAGGCGCCACTCGCAACGCGACCACCACCGGCGTCGTGATCGTTTCTCCACAGCCGAATGGCGCCGGAGAAATGACCGAAAGGGAAGATTGATCCGTCACGCGAGGCCGGCACCGGCGCTCACGGTAGTGCTGCTGCCGATCCCGGTGGTCGAGCCGGCCTTCGGGACTCCGTTGATAGCGGCGGTTGGCCGCCCGGTGCTGCCGGCGTCGGGCTTCCGTGCGGCACGCCGGGCTGCAATAGCATTGTCCGCGATCGCAATGTGTACAAATCCAGAACACCATCTGGCATCCCTGGCCGCGGCAAACGCGCTGCCGGAGAACCACTTTTCCATGAGTCTCCATCCGCCCACGCAGGGGGACTTTGACATTGGCAACGCTTCATGCCAGGGTAGAACCAGCTTGGATGGTGACCTTCACATGAAGGTTGCCGAGCCAGAACCCCGCTGCTCCAACGGCGGGGTTCTCCTGCCCGCCTTCCAAGCCACAATACAATTTTTCGCTGGAATGTTTTGGCGATGATGATTGACGGATGATCGCGCCTTCGGCGCGGATGATGTCGCTGGCACTCTCTACACCGGCGAAAGCATCAGAAAACTACGTTTTCTGATGACCGACAACAGTGAGCTGCAGCTCGTTCGAAACCACCCGGCTCACGGAGTTGTTCACTCCGGACTTGCTGCGGCATGCCGCCGCGGACCTGGACGCCGCGGCCGCGGCGGCCGAGAGCGCCGCCATCCGCCGGCGGGTCGACTTCTACCGCCAGGGTCTCCGCTACACCGAAATCACTGTGCAGGCGGTGCTGGCTGCCAAGGCCGTGGATTTTCGGCCCGAACCGGGCGCCATGCCTCCGGAAGAACGCGCCCGGCAACGGCATCTGGCCGCTGCGGCGCTCGAAACTTGCCGCCGCAGGCTGCGGTTCATCGAGGAGCTGAAGAACGACTACGTCCTGCCCTATTTCTGGGCCCGTTACAACAACGAGCATCGGGCGGACTTCCTCCCGGTGGCGCGCCTGGAAGCGCTCCTCGCCAGCCTGGGCAGGTAGGCACACGCGCTCACGACTATCACACGCAGGATAATTCAAGCTATGCAAGAACGCCCATTCCTGGCAACGATTCTCGAGCGAGAGTGGCATCAACTGAAGGCAACTGGTCTTGCGCGACTCTCGGCTTCGGACATGCGTCGCAACTTGCCTGTCATACTGGCAATCCTGGCGGCGGCGGCCGTGGCACAACCGTTGCCGCGCTACGAGGTCTATCGTGCTCCCTCGCGCGTCGTGATCGACGGCCGGAAGGCGTGCGCTGCCGGACCTCTTTCCACGGCTTGCCCAGGAAAGACGAATCCCCCGGTGACGACCACTGGATCGTGGAGCTGGCCATCCCTTTCCGGAACTTCGCCCGTGACGCCGCTCACACGCCCCCGCGCCATGGCGACCTGTGGCGGCTGAACCTGAATCGCACGGGAGGAATCACCAACCGGGAAAGCAGCACCTAGTCCCCGATCGCGCCGCCAGCGACGTCTTTCCACACCCCCCAGTCGTTCGGCTGGGTCCGCTTCGTGAAGGGGCAGCCGCCGAAGCCGGTGCTCAATTGAGCACGCACCTGGGGAACGGTTGTGCACAGATGTTGGACCGTGTGGCCGACACGGAAATCGTCCTGATGCCGAACGGCAAGGTCATCCGGACAGCCGGCGGTTCGGCAAGTGGCTCGTGATTGGCCAGAGTGTCGCCACGGGCACCCACGCCGAAATACCGGTACCCCCGGCCAAAGGCAAGGTCCGGGCTGTCAACGCCCTCGGCCGACCCGGCATGAACAACGCCTACCGGGTGGTCCAAGCCCTTCAGACCATTTCCAGGAGGCGGAGGTACTCCTCCCGCGGCTACTCTTGATGACCGAAACCGGAACCTGGCATCACGTTTCATTAAAACATATCCACAT
>VFZS01000494.1 GCA_016871095.1 Acidobacteriota bacterium | reverse complement strand
AGCGTCTCCGCTTCGGCATACTTGTTCTGCAAACGGAAGGTTTCCGCCAAATTGTAAGTCCCCAAACCAACGGCGGGGTGCTCTGGGCCATAGGCTTTCTCATAGATGGTGAGGGCTCTGCGAAAGAGTGGTTCTGCTTCTACATACTTGCGCTGGTCACGGTATATCACAGCAATGTCATTGAGCGACTGGGCCACGGAGGAGTGTTCTGGGCTAAACGTCTTCTCGCGGATGGTCAATGCGCGGCGATGCAAACGCTCGGCGTCCGCATATTTTGCCTGGGCGGAGTGAAGCCTGCGAACGCCGGCTCTAGGTGCCCCCCGTATGGCGCTCTTGGTGTCCCCTCTCTTGAGGAGCTGAAGCCGGCCAGCCGCGCTGGAGTGCGCGACGGGCTTGGTTGCCCGGGTGCATCATCGGCCTTTGCGCGCGGATCGGGCGCATCGGGAAGCCCTCCGGACGTCCTGTGCGGGTGGTGATCTTCGCGGGGCGCGCCAGGAAACGGGAGGCCGGTCTGGCGAGGGAGCGGGGTGGGCGCGGGGAGGGTCGGCGATCGGAACGCGGGGCCGGGTCACCGGGGGGAGCGGGGCTTTGCGGGACCACGGCGGGTGCCATGGCGGGGGCGCGGCAAAGGGCCGGGCGCAGCACGCCGCTGGGCGCGATAGCTGGGCGCATCGGCGGGAAAGACGAAGGTGTGACTGGCGTCGAGCAGCCGGTCGAGGGCCGGCGTCACCAGGGAGGGCGTGCCCAGCGCGTCCGGCCACTGGTCCAGACCGAGATTGGTGGTCAGCACGATGGCGCTCCGACGATAGCGCCTCGCCACGAGTTCATAGAAAACGGTGGCATAGTCGTGCTCGGGTTTGCGCGCCCCGTGGGTGAGTTCGTCGAGGACGAGGACCTGGGGGCGGCTGAGTTCCTCCAACACCTCGTCGAGCGTGTTATCGGCCAGGGCGGCCCAGAGGCGCTTGAGCAGCTCATTGGCCCGGGCGAAGCGAACCTGGTACCCGGCGGCGCAGGCGCGCACGCCCAGGCCGATGGCCAAGTGCGTTTTCCCCACGCCGCTCGGGCCGATGAACAGGACCGCCTGGCAACCATCCACGAAGCCGAGCTCGGCCACATCGAGCAGCTGCTTGCGATTGAGGGTGGGCTGGAACTTGAAGTCGTAATCTTCGATGCGCAGGATCTCCGGGAATTGGGCCTGCTCCAGCCGGCGCTTGGTTCCGGTCTCGGCCCGGGCCAGCACCTCGGCCTCCATGACCCGGGCCAGGAAAGCCAGGTGGCCGAGCTTCAGGTGCGCCCCCTGGCGCAGATGCTCCTCCAGGTTGTTGGCCGCGTGGGCCAGGTGCAGCCGCTTGAGGTTGTGGATCAGCCGATCGAGTTCCTCACTGGCCACGGTCCGACTCCTCTCCGAGCGTTTCCAGGAAGCGCTGGTAGTCGCGCAGCGGCCGCTGATGCTCGCCCACCCCGCGCAAGTACTCGTGGAGGTGCTGGGGCAAGGGTCCGGCCGGTGCCGGCACAACCAGGGGCTGGTCGGTCTTGCCCTCTACGATGCGCGCTACCGCGGTGTAGTCGAAGGCGCCGTAGCGCACGGCGTGGCGTAGCGCCTCGGCCACCCGGGGCGCGCCGACCCGGTGCGCCAGGGAAAGGATGCGGGAGATGTGATAGCCAGCGGCCCCACCGTGCTCGGCGATCAGCCCCTCCTGGAAGTCGCGGGCGGCCGGCCCCAGGCGCAGGAACTGCTCGCGCAACACATGCCGGCTGGTCGAGCGCTCGCGGAACTGGGCCTCGTGCTCGGGCAGGATGTACCGCTTGTGCCGCGTCTCTCTCAGGGTGTGCTCGGTGACGGCCTGGCCGCCGATAACCACCGTCAGCTTGCCGTCGAGCACGCGCACCAGGGCCGAGTGCCCGGCGAAGGCCGGCGGCACCGAGTAGCGGTTGGTCTCCCAGGCCACGCAGAAGTCGTCGCCCACCAACCGCTCTTCCACCTGGGCGGCCTCGAAGCCCTGCGGCGGCAGCGGCCCCAGATGGTGCCGCTCGCCCGCCAGGCGCTCCGCCGGCACCTCTCGGGTGGTGCCATGGCAGCGCACCCAGGCGGTGGTGCGCAGCCAGGCCAGGGCCTTCTCGTTGAGCTCCTCCAGGTCTTGAAACCCCTCGCGGCGGTGAGACAACAGAAAATTGCCTTCCACGTACCGGAACGGGTTCTCGACTTTCCCTTTGCCTTCTTTGTACCCCGGCGCCAGCGGGACCACCCGGAACCCGTAGTGGCTGGAGAGCGCCGCGAAGAGCGGGTGCAGGACCACGCGATGGCGATGGCTCTCCAGCACCACCTGCTTCATGCGGTCGTAGAGGATCTCGCCGGGAATCCCGCCGGCCTCCTCGAAGGCCAACACGTGGCCGTAGCAGACGGCGTGAACATCGGCGTGGCGGAAGAAGTGGAGGTACTGCCACCGGCTGAAGCCGAGCACGAAGGAGAAGCACACCACCTCCACCGGCGCCCCGGCCAGCAAGACCTCGTAGGGCGAGAGGTCGACCTGGCCCTGCTCGCCCGGCCCCGTCTCGAACCGCAGGTGCGGCCGCCGCACCGCTTTCGGCCGGAGGGTGCGCACGAACTCCTTGAGCACGCTGTAGCCGCCGGTGTAGCCAAGGGCGCGGATCTCCTGCAGCACCAGCACCGCCGTCCACTGGTCCTCGCAGACCAGCTTGGTGATCAGCGGGCGAAACGGATCCAGCTTGCTCCCCCGCGCCGCCCGCAGCGCGGGGCCCCGCAGCAGCCGGCGGACGGTCTTCACGTCGACCCCGGCGGCTCTGGCTGCCCCCTTGACCGAGCTGCCGTCGCGCAGCAGTCGGCGGAGGTAGGCGTCGCGCTCGGCCCGCTGGTGTCGCCGCAGCGCACGCACCTCGTTGCGGAACCAAGCGCTTCCAGCGCCCGGGGCAGCGCTTGTGCGGTCTGCTCCAGCTCCCCCTCTAGCAGCGTCAGCTCGGACAGGGGCGGCGGGGTCCGCAGGGCGTCGATCAGCCGCAGGGCCACTCCACGCAGGAGCGCGAGCGCCCGCGCGATCCTGCGGCCCCGCTCGCTCAGGCGCGGGTCCGGCGGCGCGCTCCCCGTCTCCGGGCGGGCGTTCTGCAAGGCCCGGCGCGGTTCGGTCAGCAGAAAACGCCGGATGGCCGGATCGCTCGTCTTCTGCCACAGGCTCACCAACAGCTCCGTCTCCGCCGTGGTCAGCGCCGCCTGGGTCACCACGGCCGCCAGCTCGAGCTGGTTGCCCGCGGGCAACCCGATCAGCCGCCGCGCCACCCCGGCCGCCAGCAGCCCCGTGCGGACCCCCGCCAGCAGCTCCGGGTGCAACCGCTCCACCAGGCCGAGCCGCCGCGACACCCAGCTCTTGTGGCGGCCCACCACCTGCGCAATCTCGATCTGCGCCAGGCCGCTCTGGCACAACTCGCGGATGATCAGCCCTTCCTCCAGCACCGAGAGCGAGCCGCTTGGGCGGTTGAGCGTCAGCATCGCCGTCCATTGCCCGCGCCCATCCAGGCTGCGCACGCTCACCGCCAGCTCCGGCCAGCCCATCTGCGCCGCGGCCGTGCGCCGCTTGAAGCCGTCCACCAGCTCCAGCGTCCCCTCGCGCTCCACCGCGATCACGGCCGTCAACTGCCCGTGCCGGCTCAGGCTCTCCCGCATCCGGGCCACCTGGGCGGGCTGCGGGCAGCGCGCCCGGCCCAGCGTCGTGCCGATCCTGGCGATCGCCACCCTCCGCGCCACCCCCGGCCCCCACTCCGTGCTGCTGCTGGTCATCCATCGGCTCCCGGCTCTCCCGTCATTGCCAGCGTTTCACCCGTCCCCGCACCCCGCAGCGGGCGCACGACGCCTCTGCCGGGATCTCTTCTCCCACACATCCGGCCGTGGTCCAACACCGTGATCTATTACTTTCTGCACCGAGACGGGCCGCGCAGGCGCCCAGGCCGACTCTCTCCCGGTAGGCGGCCGTGGCGGCCGCGCGACGCAGCCGGCCCTGCTGCTTGGCCAGGTATCGCGCTTGGGCGGCCCGACACTGCCGTCGCCGGGCCTGCTGCCGGCACCGATCCGAACAGTACCGCTGGCCGTGAAAGCATCCCCGGCAGAGGAAGAAACACCTCCCGCACTCCTGGCACCGGATCGCCCAGACGAGGACACCCATACCACCTGGTTGCCCGCGAGGGGATCTGGACGAACACGGCCAGTTGTGCGACGATGATCCCGTCGATCACGTCCGCCAACCCATGCGTGATCGCCACCGGGGGTACGGAGTTGCGCCTCCGTACCCCCACCTCCCGGCACCGCTCTTGTTCTAGCAGATCCTCAGGTCAGCCGACAGGGGGGGATTGCGCGGGGGGGCGATGCAGCCGCCGCCGGGGGGCGTTTCAAACCGGCGCTTGCAATAGCT
>VFZS01000493.1 GCA_016871095.1 Acidobacteriota bacterium | reverse complement strand
CGCTCTGGCCCAGGGGATCTCTCCCCACGGCTGGGGTCTGCTACCGGGTGCTCCAGCGCTTGCCCGGACAGGTCTTTCACCTGCAAGAAGAATGCGTCTTCGTCAGGACGCGCCATGTTTCAAGTGTACATCTTGAGATGTACATGGGTCAACCCAGGCGCGTACATAACGCCCGCCGTTCCATGAGCTGCCCCCACGGCTGCCCCACCGCCCTGCGCTATTCACTGGCGGACGTTCTCAAGGGCTTCCAAGGCGTGTAGGCGGCGGGATCTGCTGTAATAGATCCGATGAAGATCACCGCCATCGACACCTACATCGCGGGTAATCCGTGGAAGAACTGGCTGTTCGCCAGGGTCTCGACCGACGCAGGAATCCACGGCGTGGGCGAGGGCACGCTGAACTACTTCGCCAAGACCGTCGAGACGGCCATTCACGAAGTGACGCCGCTGGTGCTGGGCATGAGCCCCTTCGACGTGGAGCTTCTCTCCCAGCGGCTCATTCGTAACGTATTCACCGACGGCGCGCAGATGCACATGTGCGCCGTGGCGGCCATCGAGGTGGCCTGCTGGGACATCGTGGGCAAGGCCCTGGGCCAGCCGGTGTACAACCTGTGGGGCGGGCGCTGCCGCCCGAGACTGAGGGCCTACGCCAACGGCTGGTACCGCGGCCCGCGCACGGTCGAGAACTTCCACGAGAGCGCGAAGAAGGTTGTCGCCCGCGGATACACGGCGCTGAAGTTCGACCCCTTCGGGAGCAACTGGCGCATGATGACGCCCGCCGAGTTCGATCTGTCGATCGACATTATCGGCGCGGTGCGCGAGGCGGTGGGGAGCAAGGTGGACATCCTGATCGAGGGGCATAGCCGCTTCAACGTGCCCACGGCGCTGCGGCTGGCGGAGGCCATGGCGCCGCTGCGCCCGGCCTGGTTCGAGGAACCGCTGCATCACGGCAACATCGCGGCCCTGGTCGAGGTGGCGCGGCACAGCCCGGTGCCCATCGCCACGGGGGAGAACTTCTCCTCGCGATACCAGTTCGCGGAGCTGCTCAAGCACGAGGTGGTCTCGATTCTGCAACCGGAGCCGCTGAATCTGGGCGGGCTGTTCGCCACGCGGAAGATCGCCGAGATGGTGGACGCGCACTACGGGGTGCTCGCTCCGCACAGCGCCCAGGGGCCGGTCTGCTCGGCGGCC
The DNA here is from genome assembly GCA_016871095.1 of Acidobacteriota bacterium. Classification (GTDB taxonomy): domain Bacteria; phylum Acidobacteriota; class Terriglobia; order Bryobacterales; family Bryobacteraceae; genus VFZS01. The sequence continues at coordinate 3,231 of VFZS01000493.1, read as the reverse complement.
TGCGTGCAGTTGAACGCTTCGATCCCCAACTTTTACATCCACGAGTATTTCGACGAATTCAACGAACCCTGGGCGCGCGACATAGTGACCCACCCGGTGGAAGTGGTGGATGGCTACATCGAAGTGCCCGACCGCCCCGGGCTGGGCATCGACCTGAATATCGAAGAGATCCTGAAGTACCCCTACCGGCAGGAGAATGTCATCCCGCTCTTCCAGGAAGGCTGGGAGAAACGGGAGGGGCGATAGCCGGTCGTGGACGAAGTCCGGGGGTGGTAGAATTCAGGGCGAGGCAAACATGACACGAAGAGATTTTGTGACGGCCACGGCAGGCGCGGCGGCGCTCCAGGGCGCGGGCGGGCAGTTCAGCAAGGGCGTCTGCCAGGGCATCTTCCCCAAGGACCTGCCGCTGGAGAAGTGCTTCGAGGAGACCAAGAAGGCGGGCTTCAACGGGCTGGAGTTCGCCATCGGCGGGGAGCTCAAACTGTCCTCGCCGCCGGAGGAAGTGAAGCGCATTCGGGGCGCGGCGCGCTCGAGCGGCGTCGAGATCCTGGCAGTGTGGGCCTCCGAGGCGCTGGGTGAGAACTGGCTCAATCATCCCGAGCCGGCGGCGCGGGCGCGCGGAGCGGAGGGCGTGAAACGCTCGCTCGAGATCGCGCAGGCGCTGGGCACGGGCGCCATGCTGACTATTCCCGGCCGGGTGGGCAGCGGCGCCAGGCTGGTGGTGGGTTACGACGACACCTGGAAGCGCTGCACGGAAGAGCTGCACAAGCTCGTGCCCTTCGCCGCCCAGACCAAGGTGGTGCTGGCGGTCGAGAACGTGTGGAACAAGTTCCTGGTGAGCCCGCTGGAGATGCGCGCGTTCGTGGACCAGTTCAAGAGCCCCTGGGTGCGGGCGTTCTTCGATATCGGCAACGTGATGCAGTTCGGCTACCCGGAGGATTGGATCCTGACGCTGGGCGGGCGCATCGCGCGCGTGCACCTGAAAGACTACAAGCTCTCCACGCGGGCCGAGCAGGGCCGCTTCGTCGGCCTGATGGAAGGGGATGTCAACTGGAAGGCGGTCATGGCGGCGCTGGTGAAGGTGGGATATCGCGGCTGGCTGAGCCCGGAGATCGGGCACGATCCCAGCGACCCGGACCAGCTCAAGAAGCTCTCCGCCACGGTGGACAAGATACTGGCGCTGGCGTAGCAACCCGTGGAAGAAGCCCATCTGCCGATTCGAGGGCGACAAGCTGAAGCATGTCCCACGAGCCAAATCAACGGCTTGCGGCCCACGTGGGGCATGCTTCAGCTTGCCAGCGGGCTTTTTCCACGGGCTGAAAGGGCGGCGGCCTTTGTAGAATCTTGGTAGGGCCTATGGGGGCGGCGCTGTACATGGTCGCCGGGCTGGCCGGGGGGCTTTCGCTCGGGGCGGAAGAGACCGCCCGCCGGCAGGCGCCCACCTACACCGCGGCCAGCATCGTGAACGCCGCCAGCAACGCGACGGGAGCGCTGGCGCCGTACACCTTTGCCACGATATACGGGACGGATCTGTCCTACTCCACCCGCGCCATAGCGCCGGAAGACCTACGGAGCGGGCGGCTGCCCACGGAGCTGGGCGGGGTGCGCGTGAACATCGGGAACACGCTGGCGGCGCTCTTCTACGTCTCTCCAGGGCAGATCAATCTGCTGATTCCCACCACCAAGGTGATGAACTGGCCCCAGGTGGAGATCCAGATAGTGATCGACGGCAAGGTGGGCCCCGCGGTGGCGATGAAGCTGCTCGAGGCGGCGCCGGCGCTGTTCCAGTGGGGACCCACGACCGTGGTGGCCACACGCCCGGACTGGACTCACATCAACGCCGCGGCGCCTGCGCGTCCGGGCGAGATCGTCATCCTGTTCGCCACCGGGCTGGGTGAGACCAATCCCGAGGCGATCTGGCTCCAGGCGCCTCCGGCCGCGGCGCCGCTCAAGCGCATGAGCGAGTTCGGGGTGATCCTGGACAACACCCTGTTGGAGCGCGAGCAGGTGCTCTACGCGGGCGCGGCGCCTGGCTTCGCCGGCCTCTACCAGATCAACCTCAAGCTGCCCGACAAGCTGGTGGACGATCCCGAGATCCGGATCGCCCTGGGAGGGCAGATCAGCCCGGCGGGGCTGCGGCTGCCAGTAAGGGCCGCGGGACCGCAACCCGGCCCCTCCACGGCGCGTTAATAGAAGTGAGGGGTAATGCCTAAGGCTCGGGTGGAGGCAGCCCGACCGCTCCGTTGAAGACGCCGCCCAAGCCATTGATTCTACTGGAGCGCTCAGGCGCGTCTTCATCAAGTTTGGCGGCCCCCAGGGCCATGGGGACTCCCTGACGGTCGCGGCTCGGAATCGGCAGGAAGCCAAACCGAGCCGCGCGCGTCAGCAAGCGGTCCCCGAGACTAAGAAGGTGTGAAAGAATCGGCGGGCAGGCGAAACCGCCTTCCCCAAGACGGGCTAAGTGCCCTGATTGCAGCGTGGGGCAGGCCGTTTGGCCTGCCGCCCGCACCGCCGAGCCGATTCTTTCACACCTTCTGAGGCATTACGAGTTAGGTGTAGAATCGAAGTAGAGGAGTGACTTATGCGGCGCCTCGTAGTGGCGGTATTGTTTGCGGGGATGGCCGCGCTGGCGGCTGCCCAGGAGGCGAACCCCGCCCAGGAGCAGCCCGGTTGGCGGCAGGCGGAAGAGGCGAAGCCGGGCGAATACCTGGTTGAGCCGGGCACGCGGATTCCACTCAGCCTGATCAACAGCATCAGCACCAAGCACTCCGCGCCGGGAGACCGGCTGTACCTGGAGACGGCGTTCCCCATCGTGATCGACGGGCGGATGGTGATCCCGCCGGGAAGCTATGTGGCGGGCACGGTGACGGACGTGAAGCGTCCGGGCCGGGTGAAGGGCCGCGGCGAGCTGCACGTGCGTTTCGACTCGCTGACGCTGCCCAACGGCGTTACGCGCGACTTCCGGGCGCGGATCGGCGGCCTGGACGGACGCGGCGGCGAGGAGCTGGACCGGGCCGAGGGCCGGGTCAAGAGCGAGGGCAACAAGTCGGGTGATGCCCGCACCGTGGGCGAAGCCACCGCCGCGGGCGCTTCGGTGGGCGTGATCGCGGGGCACGCCGCCGGCCGGACGGGCACGGGCGCGGGCGTGGGCGCCGCCGCCGGAGCCGCCGCGGGCCTGGTCGGAGTGCTGCTCTCGCGCGGCCCCGACGCCATCCTAGCCAAAGGCTCGAC
>VFZS01000492.1 GCA_016871095.1 Acidobacteriota bacterium | reverse complement strand
CGCCAGGTGATGAATGAAGTGCTAGACCCAGGCGAAGTTGGCGTTGCCGGCCGGCGGCGCGCCGAACTTCCAGCGGAGATCGTCCCGCAGTTGCTCGCCGCCCCAATCGCTGTCGTTGAAGGGCGGGTTGGCCAGGATGTAGTCGGCCTTGAGATCGGGGTGAAGGTCGCGGCGGAAGCTGTCGGCGTGCTCGGGGCCGAGGTTGGCGTCGATGCCACGGATGGCCAGGTTCATCTTGGCCAGTCGCCAGGTGGTGGGGTTTGACTCCTGGCCGTAAACAGAAATGTCGCCGATCCGCCCGCCGTGCGCCTCGGCGAACTTCTCGCTCTGGACGAACATGCCGCCGGAGCCGCAGCACGGGTCAAAGACGCGGCCCTTGTACGGAGCGAGCATCTCGACCAGGACCCGGACCACGCACCGGGGGGTGTAAAACTGGCCGCCCTTCTTGCCTTCGGCGCTGGCGAACTGTCCCAGAAAATACTCATAGGCACGGCCGAGGATGTCCTTGGACCGGTTTTCGGGGTCGCCCAGAGCGATGGTCCCGATGAGGTCTATCAGCTCGCCGAGGCGCCGCTTATCGAGCGCGGGGCGGGCGTAAACCTTGGGGAGAACGCCCTTGAGCGAGTTGTTCTCCCGCTCGATGGCGACCATGGCGTCGTCCAGCAGCTTGCCGACGGTTGGCTGCTTGGCCCTGGCCTGGAGATACGACCAGCGGGCGTTCCTGGGGACCCAGAAGACGTTCAGCGCCCGGTACTCATCCGGGTCCTCCGGATCCGCTCCGTGCTCCCTCTCGGCCAGCAGTTCGGTGTGCCGCTGCTCGAAAGCGTCGGAGATGTACTTCAGGAGGATCAGGCCGAGAACCACGTGCTTGTACTCTGCCGCGTCCATGTTGCTACGGAGCTTGTCGGCGGCAGCCCAGAGGGTGGTTTCGAAGCCGAGGTTGGCGCCGTTGGAGGCCTTAGGCGGCTGCTTCCTAACTCGAGGCATTTCGATGCTTATAATAACGGGCAGGCTCGTGAAGGAGGGGCAGCACGGAGCCATGCCGGCGCGCCGGCACCCAGAAGCACGAAAATGCTGGGACAGGCAGGGGTGTCCACGGGGGGACACCCAAGCCTGTCCCCGATTTTCCTGCCGGACTGAAGTCCGGCACGGCCTGAGAGGCCGCCCCACGGTCGGCGAGGCGGTGGCGTCGGAGTGGGGAGAAGTGCGGCGGGCCGCGGCGCCGGGCGGCTGGCTGGCGGCGGTGGGCTGCTGCGTCACCTTCCTGCGCGAGCCGGAGCATGGGTGGTAGGGCGGCGCGGTGAGCAGCCGCTGGCCCCTGGCCGGCGTTGTTGGGCCCGGCAGGGAGCCGACCAGGAGGCCGGCTCGCGGGCCAGGAGGCCTGCCCCACGGAGAGGTGGTTTGACAAGGGGCAGGGGCGTTGGATACTCTGGAGTTTTCCGGACTAAGGAGAATACCAGTCTGTCCATGAAGACGGAATTCCCGTCCCAGAAGCAGATCACGCGGGTCTGGCGCCTGCTGGACGCCGACAACCAGGTGTTGGGGCGGCTGGCCAGCCGGGCCGCGACGCTGCTGATGGGCAAACACAAACCCAGCTACACCCCCTTTCTGGATGTGGGGGATCACGTAGTGGTGATCAACGCCGCCAAGGTGCGGCTGACCGGGCGGAAAGAGGACGACAAGGTCTACCGGCGGCACAGCGGGTATCCGGGCGGTTTGAAGGAGACCACAGCCAAGAAGGTGCGCGCCACGCGCCCCACGCGGCTGGTGCGAGAGGCCATCGCGGGGATGCTGCCCAAGACCAAGCTGGGCAAGCACATGCTGCGCAAGCTGAAGGTGTACGCGGGGGAGAAGCATCCCCACCAGGCGCAGAAGCCGGTGGCTCTGGCCGCGGCGAACTAAGGAGAAAGCAGAGAGGTTATTGAGTGGCAGCTACCCAGCAACAATATTTGGGAACCGGCCGGCGAAAGGCCGCGGTGGCCCGGGTGTTCCTGAGACCGGGCGAGGGGCGGATCACGGTTAACGGGCGGCCGTTCGAGGATTACTTCGGGACCGAGTCTTCGCGGGCGGCGGTGCGGCAGCCGCTGCTGGCCGCCGAGATGATGGACCGGTTCGACGTGCTGATCCTGGCCGACGGGGGAGGTCCCACGGGCCAGGCCGGCGCGGCGCGGCTGGGCATCGCCCGGGCGCTGGTGGAGTTCAACCTGGAGCTGCGCGGGAAGCTGAAGTCGCTGGGTTTCCTGCGAAGCGACCCGCGCCGCCACGAGCGCAAGAAGTACGGGCAAAAGGGCGCTCGGAAGCGCTTCCAGTTCTCCAAGCGGTAATGGGCCAAGCGCAGCGGGGCCAGGAGCGGGCGGAGTCCCCTCCGCGCCGCCGCGGCGCCGGCCTGACACAGACCCCGCACCCGCAAATTCCGCTTCGGGCCGCGTGTGCGGGTCACCGAGACTACTGAAGGAGGCAGTTTGCCATCAATTTCAATGAAGGAATTGCTCGAAGCCGGCGTTCACTTCGGGCACCAGACCAAGCGCTGGAATCCGAAGATGAAAGAGTACATCTTCGGGGAACGCAACGGCATCTACATCATCGACCTGCAAAAGACCTTGAAGCTGTTCAAGGAGGCGGTGCGGTACGTGGGCGAGATGGCCCAGCAGGGCAAGAACTTCCTGTTCGTGGGCACCAAGCGGCAGGCGCAGGAGGCGGTGGCCGAGGAAGCCACGCGCTGCGGGATGTACTACGTGAACCAGCGCTGGCTGGGGGGCCTGCTGACCAACCATATCACCATCCAGCGGTCCATCAAACGGCTGAAAGAGCTGGACGCCATGGCCGCGGAGGGCAACTACCCGGGCCGCTCGAAGAAGGAGATCATCCGGCTGGAGCGGGAGCGGAAGAGCTTGCAGCAGAACCTGGCGGGCATCAAGGAAATGCCGGGGCTGCCGGACGTGGCGTTCGTGATCGACTCCAACAAGGAGGAGATCGCGGTGGCCGAAGCCCGCAAACTGGGCATCCCGGTGGTGGGGGTGGTGGACACCAACTGCGACCCCGACCAGGTGGACTACCCCATCCCAGGCAACGACGACGCCCTGCGGGCCATCCGGCTGTTCTCCAGCAAGATGGCCGACGCCATCCTGGAGGGCCGGGCGCTGGCCACTGAGCAGGAGTTCACGGCCGAGAGGATCGTCGCCGACGAGACGCCGCTGGAGGAGATCCCCGAGTACACGCAGTACGTGGACCCGCGCTACGCCGAGCAGCTCATGTCGGAGAGCATCCCGGACGAGGATCTGCCCTCGGTGTCGCTGCCGCGGCAGCGGCCGCCGGCGGAGAGCGGAGCGGGCGTCGTGACAGGCGAGAAGTAGCCGCAATCCAAGCACAACAGGTGGAAACAGATGGCGGAGATCACCGCGCAACTAGTGAAACAGCTACGCGAGCGCACGGGCGCCGGGATGATGGAGTGCAAGAGCGCCTTACAGGAGGCGGGCGGCGACCTGGACAACGCCGAGGTGGTGCTGCGCAAGCGGGGCCTGTCCTCGGCGGCGAAGAAGGCCGCGCGCGCCACGCGGCAGGGCATCGTGGGCGCCTACATCCATCCGGGCGCGCAACTGGGCGTGCTGGTCGAGGTCAACTGCGAGTCGGATTTCGTGGCCCGCACCGACGAGTTCAAGCGCCTGGTGCATGACCTGGCCATGCAGGTGGCGGCGGCCGATCCACGCTACCTGCGCCGGGAAGAAGTGCCCGCGGCGGCGCTGGAGCAGGAGCGCGAGATCCAGCGGGCGCGCGCGCTGGGCGAAGGCAAGCCCGAGAAGGTGGTGGACAAGATGGTGGAGGGCCGCCTCAGCAAGTTCTACGAAGAGGTGTGCCTGTACGAGCAGCCCTTCATCAAGGACAACACCATGACGGTGGGGCAGTTGATCGCCTCGACCATCGCCAAGACGGGCGAGAACATCGCGGTTTCGCGCATGGTGCGGTTCAAGGTGGGCGACACGGGCGGGGCGGCCGAGAGTTAGGGGAACAGCGGGGACCGCTCCCCGCCCAGAGGGCACCCGGTCGCGGCTCGAAAGCTGATTCCGAGCCACGCGCGCAAGCAAGTGGTCCGGCTGACATTGGAAGGGGAGCTCGGTTGCAGGATAGTGGCGGAACAGGAGGGACCGCTCCCTTACGGTCGCGGCTCGGTTAGGGGCCGTGAGCGAGCGGTCGGGAGGGATCGCATGGCCAGGTATGAGCGCATCCTGCTGAAGCTGAGCGGCGAGGCCCTGGCGGGCCAGGGCGGATTCGGCGTGGACGCCGCACGCGTAGGCTCGCTGGCGGAGGAGCTGGCCCAAGTGTCCGCCACCGGCGTCCAGATGGGCGTGGTGGTGGGAGGCGGCAACTTCTTCCGCGGGGTGGCGGAGGCGGCACGGCACATGGACCGGGTGACCGCCGATCACATGGGCA
>VFZS01000491.1 GCA_016871095.1 Acidobacteriota bacterium | reverse complement strand
AAGTACGGCCGCGCCGAAACCATGGCCATGGCCATCATGCAGCTCTACTTCGGCATGATGGGCCTGGGCTACATGGGCATGGGGGGCTATGGGATGGGCATGGGCATGGGGGGCTATGGGATGGGCGGCTACGGTATGGGCGGCTACGGCGGGGGATATCCGGGTTACGGAGCCGGCATGGGGTACGGCATGCAGCCGCCGCCGGTGTACACTACCACTCCGGTACCCTACATGGGGCCCCAGCCGGGCGCAGCCGGAGCCGGCGGGGCAGCCGCCACCACGACCACGGGACGCCCTGGGGACCTGACCGGCTCCTACCTGGGCTACGGCTACGGGTACCAGATGCCGCAAAGCCCCCGCGTGGTGCCGAACCCCTTCGACAACACGCTTCTGATTCAGGCCACGCGCCAGGAATACGAGCAGATCCTCAAGCTCATCAAGGAGCTGGATGTCTCGCCGCGGCAGGTCCTCATCGAAGCCAAGATCTACGAGGTCAACCTGACCGGCGCCCTGGCCAGCGGCGTGGCGGCGTTCCTGCAAAAGGCGTCCGGCGGAGACCGCCGCATTACGGGTGCCTACAACAGCAAAGAGAACATAGGGCTCTCGCTGACCACGGGCCTGCTGGTGGGTAAGAGCCGCGAGCTGCTGGCGTTTCTTACCACCCAGGAAGATACGCGCCGCGCGCGGGTCATCTCCGCTCCCAGCGTCATCGCCACCGACAGTATTCCGGCTTCCATCACCGTGGGTTCGGAAGTCCCCACCCTGGCCTCGCAGGCGGTGGCCGGAGGCATCCAGTCCGGCGGCAGCAGCCTGTTCGCCAACACCATTCAGAGCCGCCAGACCGGCGTCACGCTCAACACCACGGCGCGGGTGAACCCCAGCGGCATCGTTACGCTGATCATCAACCAGGACATCAGCGCACCCCAGGCGCCCGCCGCCAGCGCCGCCATCCAGTCGCCCTCCTTTTCCCGGCGGTCCGTGCAGACCCAGGTGACCGTGCATGACGGCGACACCATCGCCATCGGCGGCATCATCAACGAATCGGACACCTACAGCACCAACGGCATACCCATCCTCAATCGCATTCCCGGCCTGGGCGTGCTGTTCGGCAACAAGTCCATCAGCAAGGAACGCACCGAGCTGGTGGTCTTCATGACCCCGCGGGTGATCTACGACACCAACCAGATCACCGAGGCCAGCGACGAGATCAAGTCCAGCTTCAAGCGGCTCCAGAAGTACTTCCGCGAGTAGCCCCGGCCGGAGTCCCGAGTTGGAAGCCCCAGCACGGGGACAGCCCGCGTGTTTCCCGCCGGGCCTCCGCCGCGGGGCAATACTCGCCAGCAAGAGGAAACATGCGGGCTGTCCCCGTAGTGTCCCCGTAGTGCCCGTGGCCCGCGTGCATGGGCGCTCGGGCTACTCCGGAACCACGGGGCGAAGGTGGAAGCTGCAAATGCTGCAACTGCTGATGGGGCGATCGGCGAAGGGGCAGTTGCGGCAGAAGCTGAACTGGTCCGGATTGTCTCGGATTACGCGGCGAATGGAGGAGGCCTGCGAACTCCACCAGATTTGGGCAAGGGAGGTCTCCGGCGAGAGGGTCCCGTAGGCGTGGCGGCAGTTAAAGTCTTGATCGCAAGCCACGAGCTGTCCGTCAGCCATCAGGGTGGGGAAGCTGAAGGCGTGCTGGCAGACGAAATCCTGGCGGCGCACGCGCTGGTCGCCTTGATAGGCGTATGCGCGGAGGGACTCTGAGCCCGGGATCATGCCGGTGTGGCGGTCGAGCGGGCTATCTATGACGGAGAGCGTGCGGACAGACGCCATGTCGAAGCCTGCTTCTTCACAGAATTGGCACAGGCCGGGCAGCTCGTGCTCGTTGTGCCGCATGACCATGAAGCGGCAGTGGAGCATCGGAAGACGCGCGCCGGTGCTGCGTTTCCACTCGGCCAGCGCGCGGACTCCTTCGAGGGCGGGCTGGAGGCGGGCGCCGCGGCGGTAGACCGAGTTGGTCTCATCGCACAGGCCGTCGAGGGCGACGATGAGGTAGGTGGGCGGGCAGTCCCGCAACACCTGTTGCACGCCAGCGTCGTTGAGGTTCTGGCCGTTGGTGGAAAGCAACGTCGCCATGGGATAGCGGGCGGTGATCTCCATGATGCGGTCCAGGCGCGGGTGCAGCAGCGGCTCACCCCAGCCCCACAGGGAGACGGTGAGGAGATAGGGACCGACCTCGCGCATTAACTGCTCGACCAGCGCCACGTCGATAGCCCGGGCGGAGCGCTCCAGCTCGCGGGCGCCGACGGGGCAGACTGGGCACTGGAGGTTGCAGAAACTGGTCAGCTCGACCTGCATGTTGAGGGGCCAACTCCAGGGCTTGAGGCGGCGCCAGATGAGATTCAGCCCGCTGCGCAGCAGGTTGAGACGCTGGGCGGCGGACATGCCGCGGACGGTGATGGGCATGAAGTCGTACTGGAAACAGTACCGCCCGCGAACCACGGCATTCCAAGCGATGACGGGGGCGCGACCTAGATACTCCCAGCGTTCCCGCAGCCTCACTCCCTCAGGTTAGCACCGCCTCGGAAGAGCCGTATTTCTTAAGGGGTACCGGGAACAAGCTGCTCATGCAGGACACGGAGATGGCCAGCGGCGCCAGCCCGCAGGGCCTGGATATCGGGAAAGGGGAAGCCGCGAAGGAGCTCCTCGAGGGCCGGTTTGCGGCTGACCAGACGGTACAGTTCGCCGATCCCGCGATGCCCGAAACAGAATCGTTGGAGGCCCAGATTGTGATACAGCAGAGTGGTCTTCTTCTCGGCCAGCAGCGAGATGGCGGGCACCCCGCACTGCAGGGCGGCGACGGGCGTGTGCAGGCGGGAGGAGACCAGCAGGTCCAGCGACGCCAGGAATCTCAAATCGTCGTCCGGCGCGGAGAACTGGTGGGAGCGAACGTTGGGCCCCCGGATGAGCATGCCCAGACCACGGTAGGGCTTGCGGCACTGGTTAGTGGAGTCCAGAAAGAAGAACTGACAATCCCGGCGCGCCCTGGTGAGTTGGGCGAGCACCGGCAGGAGGTATGCGGCGAAGCGCCTCAACAGGTGGCTGGGGTAGAGATCGAAGGCGATGCGCAAGCCGTCCGCCCGCCGGGGCGGAAGGGGCATCCCTTCGCAGGCCAGCCACATCAGGTCGGGGAAGTAGCCGCCAGGAATTCCCAGACGCTGGAGGATGGCGAGGTCCTGCGGGTTGCGCACGGTCATGAAGCTGGCGGCTCGGGCGAAGTGTTCCTTGTAGGCGGGGGTGAGGCGCTGGGGACAGGAGCCGTCGCCGCCGACGGAACAAGCCATCAGGCGCATGCCCTTCCGGATGGCGCGTTTGACGAGATTATCGAATGCGCCGGCCACGCCCGGGAACAGCACGCGATACAGAAGGTTGGACCAGGGGACCAGCAGGCCGCCTCCTCCCCATAGCAGCACATCGGCATCCTCCAGCAGCTCCTCCGGCGAGCGGGCGACGCGGAAACCGTTAGGCGCGGCGTAGGCCTCGCAGAGGCGGTACACAGAGAAGGGGATACCGGCCTGGCGCAGGAACCGGCCCAGCAAGACGGCCATGGCGTCATCGCCGAAATTGCCGTGGCCGTAGAAGCCCATCAGGGCGACGCGGGGGAGTGACATGCGGTTTACCCAGCGGCGAGGGCCGTCAACACCGCCTCTTCATCCAATACTCCCGGAATGCACGCAAGCGCGGCAAGGCCTCTCGATCCCTCACGCGGTTGGCGGCTTCCTTGCTGGCGATGATGTCATCCAGATGGCAGACGGGATACCCTTCCACCTCGACCCTGCGGCCCCAGGCCTGCTCGAAACTCTCGATGCCATCCGGAGCAAACACCAGATCGACATCAAACGGGCCGTTACGGATTTGGATGAAATCCTTGCCGCGCTCGATTTCAGCGGCCTGCTCCGGGCTCAGATCAAAGCCGAGCGCCGCCAGAGCAGCGGCCAGCCGGCGCCCATTTTCGGGCGACCGTTCCACAAACAGGTCCGCGTCTTGAGTGGTATCGGGGAATCCCAGAATGATGGCCCCGGCCTTTCCAATGAACAGGTAGCGCACCCCGTGCAGAGCCAGCGCCTCCTTGAGCTCTTGAGCCTGCCGATACTCAAAGGCGGCCATAGCCAAGCCACTCGGGCAGATTGGCCTCGCACCAGTCGCGATACTCTCGCATGGTGTCAAAGGAGCGAAAGGGAGCATCGTCGAGGACCGGCTTGTGCGTGTGGATGAATGCATACTTGAGTCGGACTTCGAGGGGGCGATTAGCCGCGGCGGCGAAGTCCCGTTCCCACTCCTCAGCGTCTGGTCCAGTCTGCCTCACAGAACTAATTCTACCGCTCCGTCCGCCGCTCCTCACCAGCGGAATCCGCTTCGCTACCGCACCCTGATCTTGTGCGCCTCC
>VFZS01000490.1 GCA_016871095.1 Acidobacteriota bacterium | reverse complement strand
ATACTGGCATTATAAGAGATTCAGAAAAGAAAAGCAAGGTCTAATGACCATATTTAGTGGCTACAGACAGAATCTCCAAACCACCCCAACCCCTTGGCCCTGCATGGGTTACCTCAGAAAACGGCAAGGAACTTCGGATTAGTTAACAGGGGCGCGAAGGCACCCTGAACACCAGACAGCGGACGGGCCGCCAAGCGGGACTCGTTGTGGGTCCCGTGCGCTGCCCTTGCCGTTCCCGCCGTAGATCGCCGCGCTAGCCTCGATTTCCACGGTACTTTGTTGACCTAACATTGGTGTTTTCGGCGGCGTCAGGCGAAGCGGATGTGGAGCCGCTTGTTCCCGAACCACGGCATGAATGCGGGCTGGTCCGCCAGACCCGAGGCAACCAGGTAGGGGTTGTGAGCGCGCTTGTCGAGGGTCACCACGACGCGCTCGGTTTCGACCTCCACCTTGGCGGACAGATCCAGCAGGTTGCGGAAGATCGTCTTGGGCTGGGCACGTTCGTACTCTCGGCCAATTCGCCGGGCCATGAGCCGGTACAGGGAACTGGCCATCAGCGTGAGTTGCAGGTCGAAGTCCACCTTCAGGCCCACCATGGAGGAGAGCGCATCCAGGTGGAAGAACTGGATAGCCTCCGAGATGTTGTTCTCAATGAGCATGCGCTGGGCGTAGCGCGTGATCAGGACCGCCTGACCGATCTTGAGGTTGTTGGTCAGGAGCACGGTGGGTTCCTCGTGCCCCAGATCGATTACCGTCAACTGCCGCAGCAGCCCCTCGTAGCCCGGCAACGTGACGTGCTCGTCCAGTAGGCGCGGGGTGCGGAAGGTGCGGGTCAGCGAGTCCAGCGTGATGCGCTGCCAGGCGGAAGCCGGACGGCTGTAGATCTCCCCCAGCATCTTCCGGGAGCGGCGGCGCAGGGTGATGAAGAAGATACCCTGCTGGTTCAGCCTGGATAGGTTCTGGTGGGTGGTGAGCTGGGAATCGAAGATCAGTTCCGCGGGCGGCGCCCCGGTATGGCGCTCCCAGAATTCGACGAAGCGCAGGATCTCATCCGACTGCTCGGCTTTGGGAATGCCGGCGTTGGCATAGCGGAACACGCGCTGCTCGGCATCACGCGCCAGGAACACCAGAATGCCTTGCTGGCGCCGGCTGCGGCTGGAAACATAGTGCTTTTCCAGCGGCTCGGTGGCGGTATTGGCGGGCACGGTATGGAAATCCAAATCCAGCGAACTCCCGTGGGGCAAGCCGACTCCTTCGATCTGCTCGAACCAGGCGTCCATGAGCCGCAGATTGGCGCGGTGGTCCACCCGCGAACTGTAGGCCGCCAGGTAGCTCCGCTTGGGGACCACGTTGAGCCCGGCAAACAGGGCGATGGCCGGATCGAAAAGCAAGTCCATGACGTGGCTCTTGCGCTCCACTCCCAACAGCTTGAGCGCCAGCAGACTGCGCACCGCCTGCTCGGCGGGGATCATCTTGGTACCGGGCAACCGGCCGGCCTGCACCACCCGGTTGAAGTCGATGCCCTCCAGCAAGGGCACGAACAGGAATAGACCGGCGACAGTGGTGCGAAACGAGCGGGGCGACAGATCCAGCCGGCGGACATCGGCCACCTCGGCGCTCTCCGCCTTGATGACGGCGGGGCGTTCCTCATCGCGGCGGCGAGGCAGCCGGGCGAAGCCCTCCTCGCGCAGTAGCACCGTCAGGGCATTGATGCTGATGCGGCGCCCCGCCTCCGCCAACTCGCGCCGGATGTCGTAGACCGAGAGGTTGCGCTTGCGCATGGCCACGACCAACTCCCGAACCGGATCGCGGGCCGGTGCGGAGTGCGCGCGGGGCAAGCGGCGGAAGAAGGCAGAGCGCTTCTCCGGGTCGTGGCGGAACTGATGGCACAGGACGCGGAAGGAGCCGGGGGAATAGCCGAAGCGGCGAGCCGCTTCGGTGGAAGCGAGTTGCTCCACGAAGTAGGCGCGGAGGGCTTCGTACTGGCGATGCAGCGGCTCTTCGGGGGAGAGGAAAAAGGCGGCGGCTTGGAATTCCGTTAGCCCTGACTCAGAACCGGCAGTCATAATCCTATATTGCTATACAAACAGAACTCGGTCAACATGTTTTATGGAGATTATGGCAGAGGCTGTCGATTCTACGGGCTTACCAGATAACGTCGGCCTGGCCCGAGTGGTGGCGCGTGTTGCGAGAGAAAAAAAGGGGCTGAAAATGTTTCAGGACTTGCTTTAGTTAACGCCAGGCAATCCCGAAAGGGCGAATGGCGCGACGTTGGCCAATAGGCACTTGCTGGCTCTCACCGCCAAACACCGCGTGGAAATCGAGGCTAGCCTTGATTTCCACCGTACTTGAATGACCTAACATTTCGCTCGCTCCGGCTGCCCTCACGCGAAACGAATCACCAGTTGCTTGTTGCCGAACCACGGCATTTTGGCAGGCTTGTCCGCCAGGCCGGAGGCGACCAAGTAGGGGTTGTGGGCACGTTTGTCGATCGTCGCGACCACTTGGGTGGTTTCGATCTCGACCTTGCCGGAGAGGTCCAGCAGGTTGCGGAAGATCGTCTTTGGTTGCGCATGCTCGTACTCTCTGCCAATCCGCTGGGCCATCAGCCGGTACAGGGAACTGGCCATCAGCGTGAGTTGCAGGTCAAAGTCCACCTTCAAGCCCACCATCGAGGAGAGCGCGTCCAGGTGAAAGAACTGAATGGCTTCGGAGATGTTGTTCTCGATCAGCATCCGCTGCGCGTAGCGCGTGATCAAGGTCGCCGGAGCGGTCTTGAGGTGGTTGGTCAGCAGCAGGGTCGGTTCCTCGTGTCCCAACTCGATCACCGTCAACTGCCGCAGCAGGCCCGCATAGCCCTTGAGAGTGATGTGCTCGTCCAGCACGCGCGGCGTGCGGAAGGTTCGCGTCAGCGAGTCTAAGGTAATGCGCTGCCAAGCGGAGTCGGGCCGGCTGTTGATCTCGGCCAGCATCTGTCGCGAACGGCGGCGCAGCGTGATGAAGCCGATGCCCTGCCGGTTCAATTCGGAGAGGTTCTGGTAAGTCGTGAGTTGCGAATCGAAGATCAGCTCCGCCGGCAGTTGCCCGGTGTGGCGCTGCCAGAATTCGACGAAGCGCAGAATCTCATCCGACTGCTGGGCCTTAGGAATGCCGGCGTGGGCGTAGCGGAAAACACGCTGGTCGGCATCGCGGGCTAGGAAGACCAGGATGCCCTGCTGGCGCCGGCTGCGGCTGGAAACGTAATGCTTCTCCAAGGGCTCGGTGGCCGTGTTGGCCGGCACCGTGTGGAAGTCCAGATCCAGCGAGGAGCCGTGCGGCAGGCCAGCCGGCTCGATCTGGTCGAACCAGGCATCCATCAGCCGCAGATTGGCGCGATGGTCGATGCGCGAGCTGTAGGAGGCCAAGTAGGAACGCTTGGGGACCACATTGAGGCCGGCAAACAGGGCGATCGCTGGATCAAACACCAAGTCCATGACGTGGCTCTTCCGTTCCGTCCCCAACAGCTTGAGCGCCAGCAGCGTGCGCACCGCCTGCTCGGCGGGGACCTTCTTGGAGCCGGGCAAATTCCCGGCTTCGACCACCCGGCCGAGATCCATACCCTCCAGCAGTGGGACAAACAGGAACAGGCCGGCGGCAGTGGTGCGGAACGAGCGCGGTGACAGGTCCAGGCGGCGGATATCGGCGACCTCGGCGATCTCGGGCTTAACGCTCGAAGGACGTTCCTGGTCGCGACGACGGGGGAGCCGGGCAAATCCTTCCTCACGCAGGAGAACGGTGAGTGCATTGATGCTGATGTGGCGGCCGGCGGCCGCCAACTCGCGCTGGATGTCGTAGACCGAGAAGTTGCGCTTACGCAGGGCGACGGCGGACTCGCGGACCGCCTCCCGGACAGGAGCCGAACGCGGGCCGCGCTGCGGCTCGCGAAAGAAAGAGGAACGCTTTTCGGCATCATGACGGAACTGATAGACCAGCACACGAAAAGCGCCCGGAGAGTAGCCGAAGCGCTGGGCGGCTTCGGCGGAAGGGAGCTCATCGACAAAGTAGGCGCGCAAGGCCTCATACTGGCGCTGCAGGGGCTGCTGCGGGGAGTGGAAGAAGTTGGCGGCCTGGATATCAGTTAGCGCTTTGCCACCACTGGTCCTCATAGATCTACAGTGCCACCAAATCAGAATAAGGTCAAGATGTTTTTGAAGGGAGCACCCGAGAAATATGCTCTTGACACCATGGAAACCGGACCGTAGAGTCAATCTGTCACACTCGACGGCGCCGGTGGAACCGTTGCCGACGATCCGAACCAAAAAACCGGGGCAAAAATGTTTCAGAACTAGGAATCCTTAACGCGGAATACGGGAATGGCGAGCGTTCAGCCGGGCGTTAGGTGAGGTACGGCCCGCCCGGCGCTTCGTGGAAATCGAGGCTAGTATTACTACGTTAAGTATTCATGGCCCTCTCGCCCTGATCTTCTGACCGCAGTAAGC
>VFZS01000489.1 GCA_016871095.1 Acidobacteriota bacterium | reverse complement strand
CTCCGCATCTGCGGACACGCCGCCTACCTGGTGGGCGGCTGCGTCCGCGACCTGCTTCTGGGCCGCGAGCCTGCCGACTATGACCTGGCCACCGACGCCCCGCCCGAGCGCGTCCTGGCCCTGTTCCCCGGCGCCCACTTGGTCGGCGCGCACTTCGGCGTAGCCCTGGTGCGGGAAGGGGACGCCGAAGTTGAGGTAGCCACCTTCCGCAGTGACCACTCTTACCTGGACGGGCGTCATCCCGGCGAGGTCCGCTTCGAGACCGATCCCCGCCAGGACGTGCTGCGCCGCGATTTCACCATCAACGCCCTGCTGATGGACCCCCAGTCCGGCGAGGTCCTGGACTTCGTCGCCGGCCGCGCGGATCTCGAAGCCGGCCTCATTCGCGCCATCGGCGACCCGGAAGCCCGCTTCGCCGAGGATCACCTCCGCATGTTGCGCGCCATCCGTTTCGCCGCCCGCTTCCGCTTCCACATCGACCCCGCCACCTTCACCGCTATCCGCCGGCTATGCCTGCGGATTCGCGACATCTCCGCCGAGCGCATCCGCGACGAGCTGGTGATGATCCTCACCGAGGGCGGCGCGGTGCGCGGTCTGGATCTGCTGGACGAATCGGGGCTGCTCGAAGTCCTGCTTCCCGAGGTGGCGGCCATGAAAGGCGTTCCGCAGCCGCCTGAGTTCCACCCCGAAGGCGACGTGTGGACCCACGTGCGCCTCATGCTGGGCGAGATGCGCAACCCCACCCCCACGCTGGCCCTGGGCGTGCTGCTGCACGACGCGGGCAAGCCCCGCACTTTCGCCGTGCGCGAGCGCATCCGCTTCGACGGCCACGTCGAGCTGAGCACCCAACTGGCCGTCCAGATCCTGACCCGGCTGCGCTTTTCCAACGACGACATCCGCCACGTGGCCGCGCTGGCCGCCAATCACCTCCGCTTCAAGGATGTCACTCGCATGCGGACCAGCACCCTCAAGCGCTTCCTCCGCATGGACCGCTTCGAGGAGCACCTCGAGTTGCACCGCCTGGATTGCCTCTCCAGCCACCGCCTCCTGGACCACTACAACTTCGCCAGGTCCAAGCTCGCGGAGTTCTCGGCGGCGCAATTGAAGCCCAAACCGCTGCTCACCGGCCACGACCTCATCGCCGCCGGCTACCGGCCCGGCCCCGCCTTCGCCCGCATCCTCAAGGCCGTCGAGGACGCCCAACTGGAATCCGAGATCTCCACCCCTGAGGAAGCATTGGACCTGGTGCGCCGCCTGTTCGAGCCACCGTAGGGTAGGCCTCCAGGCCTGCCGCCGGGCTCCAAATTGGCCTGGTTTCAGTAACCCGGTGGGGCAGGTCTCCAGGCCTGCCGCCGGGTTTCAAACCGGCCTTGTTTCAGCAACCCAGTGGGGCGGGCCTCCAGGCCTGCGGCCGGGCTCCAGCCCGGCCTTGTTTCAGTAACCCGGTGGGGCACGCCTCCGGGCCTGGGAGATCTCCACCCCTGAGGAAGCCCTGAAGCATGCTCGGCCTTGAGCAACCCAGTAGGGTGGGCCTCCAGGCCTGCCGCCGGGCTCCAGCCCGGCCCTTCTTGCCTCTTGCCCCTTGCCTTCTGCCTTCCCCAGTAGCGTGGGCCTCCAGGCCTGGGTGCCCCCTGGGCCCCGGTTTTCCAACCGGCCTGGTACAGCCCGCTGCGAGCGCTCCGGAAAAGGCCTCCGAGGCGCGACCGTCACGGAGCGCTTGCCCAACCGCCGTCCTCGCTACGCATAGGACCAGCAGTGCCAAGCGATTTCAGGACAGCCACCTGATCCCTCCGACCCTTCCGCGCCACCTGCCTGTTTCCTGATGTCGGGGCCTAACGCCGGAGTTCACCTGCGGGCGCGTAAGCGACCGTCGGGTGCAACGCAAGGTTGGGCGTCTATCGATCTTTGCTTGCGTTCTCTTGTGAATATCCTAAACGTCCTTTGGTAGCCGCAATAATGACGATTGCTACAATCCAGTAAGCCAGTGACTTGAACACATTGAAATCAAGGCTTGACGAGGAGAAGATGGTTCTCGTTCGTGGGAAGAAATCGAATACAATGTTTGTCCCTGAATGCAGCAACATGACCGGGACAACACTCCTTCTGGATCGGCAATACAGCCATGTCATGATAATGGACAAACCGATAGCATAAATAAAAAACCACAGCAAAGGTTGGTCCACTCCGCTCCAACTGCCAAAATATAGTGGAACATGCCAAATCACCCAGACAATGCCTACGATGCTGCTCGCAACGATAGGATGGAATCTGGCCATTAGCCTCGGAGTGGCAAAACCGCGCCACCCCGGCTCCTCATTTCCACCCCCCAATAGTGCCGTTGAGATTAATCTGGCGATGTAAATCCCCCATACTTGGTTGAACGTGAAAGCAGATCTCCCGCCAGCGAGCAGGTACACGGTGTGGTGAAGTAGCGCTACTCCAAGTGGTAGGAACAGGCCGCCCATCAGGTACCACACGGGATTCATGCGCAGATGAAATGTTTCACGCAGCCATTGCTTTAGAGCACTTTTCCCTTCTCTTGCCCATATCACAACGATTGCTGACAAAAATGGGCCGAAGCCACCAATCAAGAGCACGGGAAACTGACCTTTTTGGGGGACGAACAAGAAAGTGGGGATCCAGATTGCCCAACTAACCAGCAATGCCAGAATGAAATACAAGCAAACAGTTTGAGGAACAAAGCGCTTGTCATCTGCTGATTTTGTGTTCACAATACGCCCTCCATCCGTTTGCACTGTTCTCAGCTGTCCAACTCCTGTTTCGCTTGACCAGCGTAAGCCCGCTTCCGGTCAGTCTAAGCCGAAGCCGCCACCGGTCCGGCTTTGGGCGCAACTCCTTGGCCTGTAATGACTTGCGCCGCATTTGGCAGCCCTCCTTCCCGGATCTTAGGCTGGCCGCTCGGTCAGTCGAGTTCATTAGACCCCAAATGGAAGCTCCAGTCAAGCAATCTCGACGGGCCTTCGCCGACATCCGCCACGTGCCCGCATTGGCGGTGCACCAGCACCCTCAAGCGCTTCCTCCGCATGGACCGCTTCGAGGAGCACCTCGAGCTGCACCGCCTGGATTGCATCTCCAGCCATCGCCTGCTGGACCACTACAACTTCACGGCGCGCGCTTCAGGCCCCCCGACGGCGCCGATGCCTGAATGGCCGGCTGAGAGCCGGCTGCGGACTAAGAGTCCGCCCCACGAGGTTACGGTAGGGCGGGCTCTCAGCGCGCGCGGGGCTCTTCAGCCCCGCTACGGGGGCCGGCCCCCGGTGAGGCCCCAGACTCACGGGGTGTCCACTCACCAGCGCCTCAGCGGCGGCGCGTTCCCGGTAACGCCTTGCCGCGCCGCTGTTCCTCGACGCTCCGGGTCCGCCGTCGCCCCGCCTTCGCCCGCATCCTCAAGGCCGTCGAGGACGCCCAACTGGAAGGCGAGATCATCACCCCCGAGGAAGCCCTGGACCTGGTGCGCCGCCTGTTCGAGCCGCCTGAGGGCAGGACACGGTGAAGGTCCAAGGACACTTGGTTTCCGTTCGCCAGTCCCTCAGCGGCGGCGCCTTCCCTGCACCGCCCGCTGCAACCCTTTGCCGGGCCCCTGCTCCTGCCGGCCTGCGGTCCGCCGTCGGGCTACCTTGGCCTCTGCTAGCGAAACCAACAGCCGCAGAGCATCGTTGACCGTCGCGGAATCCCGAAATGCGGCAGCGACATCCGGGTCAAGGAGCACCACATTCGTACCCTGGCGATAGCGCTCGTAGTACTTGCCTCGGACTGCGCCCGCAAAGTCGTACTCCGGAAGCATGTCGTCCTCAGAACTGATCCTACTTCTCTGACTCATACCTTGCGCTCGGCGTCGACAACCACGAGCAACCGTCCCGAAGCGGATCTGCCCATCGTCACGAAGCGCATCTCTTCTGTCGAGTGCAGCGGATCCGCGATTGTAGCGGCGAATGGACCGCCGAACACCGTAAACGCCTCATCGAAGGAAACCCCGTGCTTCGCCAGGCCGCGAGCAGCCTTGTGGGCATCCCATTCGAACTGCACGCCTCGATCATACTCCCGGCGCCCGCATGCTCAAGGCGGTCGAAGACGCCCGACTGGAATCCGAGATCGCCACCCGTGAGGAAGCCCTGGAACTGGTGCGCGCGCGATTCACGCCGCCGGACGGCACACCTACACCGGCCGGTAGCTGAATACCATAAACAGCACCAGGGCGACGATAGAGAAGATGGCGGTGGCGGCCACCAGTTCCAGGACGATGACCCTCCGCTCCTCCCGCTCCGGCTTGGCTGGCTTCTGGGGTTCGAACATCCAACACCCCCTGGCCCTCTTTGTACGCCTCCTGGACGCGATTGTCAAGCCCGTGCGAAACTTGCCGCCCCCCAGTTTTTCTTCGGCGTAGGCGACCGGTCTTACGTGCAGGGCAGGTCGCAGCAAGGGCTGCACAAGAGCAGCCGGCGCTCAGGCAACTTTTTGCTTGC
>VFZS01000488.1 GCA_016871095.1 Acidobacteriota bacterium | reverse complement strand
GAAGCCGTGCGGCTGGATGCCCAGGTGGTTGCCGGTGCGGTAGCAGTTGGCCACCGGCTCCATCACCCAGTTGATGTTGCAGCCCACCAGGTTGAGCAGCTCGCGGCCCATCATGGTGACCTCGGCGGTGTCTATGCCATACGGGCAGAACACCGAGCAGCGGCGGCACTCGGTGCACTGGTAGAAGTAGTAGAACCACTCCTTGAGCACGTCCTCGGTGAGGTCGCGCGCGCCGGCCAGCCGCCCGAACAGGCGGCCCGAGGTGGTGAAGTAGCGGCGATAGACCGAGCGCAGCAGCTCGGCGCGCAGCACCGGCATGTTCTTGGGGTCGCCCGAGCCGAGGTAGAAGTGGCACTTGTCGGCGCAGGCCCCGCAGCGCACGCAGATCTCCATGAACAGGCGGAAGCCGCGGTAACGCGCCAGGCGCTCCCGCATCCCCTCCAGGATGGTCTCGCGCCAGTTCGGCGGCAGCTTCCAGTCCCGCTCGAAGGGCTGCCACTCGCGCGGATTGGGCATCTCCAGGTAGCGCAGGCTCTTCGACGTGGCGCTGTAACAGAAGGTCCCCTTGCGGAACTCGACCGCCGGGTCCATCCAATCGCGCTTCGGGGGGCGGTAGTCGATCTGCACGAGCTGTTCAGGTTTGGGAGTCGCTTCCGCCATGGCTTAGTCCTTCTCCAGGGGCAGTCCCGCGACCTTGATCTTGTCGTGAAACTCCTCTTCCCACTGCGCGTAGGTGTGGAGCTTCACGGCCGGGTTCCACGGGTTGACGTGCCGCTTCATGCGGTTGTTGTTGGGCAGGTTGCGCGTGGGGCTGAGGAACACTCCGGCCATGTGCGCCAGCTTGCTGAAGGGGAAGTAGGCGATCAGCACGCTGAGCAGAAACAGGTGGACGTAGAACAGCGGGCCGATGCCTTCCGGCGTCACCGGGGTGAAGGTAACCAGCCCCATGGCCAGCCGTTTGATCTCCAGGATGTTCACCTTGGTGAAGTAGCGCATCCAGATGCCGGTGCCGGCCAGCGCCAGCAGCAGCAACAGCGCGAAGTAGTCGGTGAACAGCGAGAAGTAACGGATCTGCACGGCCCACAGCCGCCGCCCCAGCAAGTACACCAGCGCCGCCACGATCACCAGGTCGGTGAGGTACAGCACCGGCGCGCCGATCTGGAAGAAGCCGTCCAGGTCCTGGAGCAGGAGCACGCAGCCGGGCACCGGCTCGAGAAAGAAGCGCAGGTGCCGCGCGAAGATCACCAGGAAGGACCAGTGGAAAGCCAGCGCCCCCAGCCACAGGAACTTGCTCTCAGCGTAGACCAGCCGGGGGCCTTCGCGGAGCTGCGCCTGGGTGTTGCGGAACAGCGAGCGGAACAGCAGGATCTCCAGGGCCATCCGCCCGATCGTGCCCAGGGTGGTCGATGGGCTATCGAGCCGGGACGCCTTGATCCAGGGCAGGGACTTCTCCTGCCCGCACGTGGTGGTGATGCGAAAGGGGACTGGGGAGCTGGCCCAGCGGATCACCCGCCAGGTCAGGCCGGCCAGAAACGCGATGATGGCGGCATAGGGCAGCCAGACGCCGAACAGGGGGTGCAGCGCGGCCACCGAACCACCCACCCAGGCCAGCGCGGACAGCGCCACCACCGCGCCCAGCGAGTAAAGAACGCTCATGGATTATCACCTCGGAGCGACCGCTCCCTGACGGTCGCGGCTCGGTCGAGGGCCCCAACGGCGCGCCGGGCCTCGCCGACTCTGATATCCGCGATCTGCTCGCGGCACTGCATGTAGAGATCGAACGCCGTCAGCGCCAGCCGGTCGATGCGGGTCTCGATGTCCGCCAGGTCAGCGTCGGCGAACCGCTCGCGGAGCACCGCCTTCAGCAGGAACACGAAGCCGACCGCCTGGCTGGGGGTAAAATCCTGGACCGCGCGGATGCGCACGATGCCCTCCAGCAACGGCGTCAGCCGGGCCGCATCCATGGCGCCCAGCAACTCGTCGTACAGCGCCGGAAGGTTCTGCCGGAGGGCATGTCCCACGGGATTGCGGAAAGGATCCTGATCCTGGAGCAGAAATCGGGCGGTGTGGTCGGGGTATGCCCGCAGGGTGCGCGCCAGCCACTCGCCGACGACGGCTTGCTTGCGATGCGCCAGCGCTTCCCGGAGCGGCAGGTCCGCGACCTTCACCGCTCGCTCCTCAGACGCAGCCGGTGGGCTTGGGCAACCCGGCGATCTTGCAGGCGCCCTTAGCCGGACCCGAGGGGAACAACTCGTAGATCTGGTTCAGCTTGAAGCCGGTCTCCTTGCACAGCTTCCGGATCATGGGCGCGATGCCGAACTCCAGATAGTAGTTGCGCAGGTAGCGGACCACCTTCCAGTGTCCCTCCGTCATCTCGCTGACAGCCTCGGTCAGGGCGAAGTCCAGGGCCACGTCATCGCTCCAGATGGCGGGATCTTGCAGGAAGCCGTCCTCGTCCACTTCGTAGACTCTTCCGTTTACCTCATAAGTGGGCATGCTTCGGTTCTCCTATACGCGACGTCACAAGTGCTTTCGCCTCATGGCGACCACTCGCTTACGCTCGTGGCTCGGCTAGGGGCGTGAAGGCCGTAGCCGAGCCGCGACCGGCAGGGAGCGGTGGCGCAGTCAACTCCTTCGCAGCGTATCAATTCCTCTCTCAAACCAAGTCAATGAACCCGCAGGGGCACTCCTCGGCGCACTTCTTGCACCCGTTGCACACTTCCAGCTTGACCTTGTAGTGCTCGCCCTTGGGCAGCCGGATGAAGCAGTTGTTGGTGCAGTACATCCAGCAGGTTTCGCAGTCCATGCACATGCCGCAGGACATGCAGCGCTTGGCCTCTTCCAGGGCCTGGGCCTCGCTGAGGCCTCCTTCGATCTCGTTGTCCAGTCCCCGCTCTTCGACCGGCAGGTGGGCGCGCTCGTGCCGGTCCAGGGGCTTGTACCAGCCCAGCTTCATACGCTCCGTGGTGATGGAGGCCGGGGCGGCGCGCTTCTCGAGCTTCTGGCCGCGCAGCCGGGCATCGATGGCCTCGGCGGCGAAGCGGCCCTGGGAAATGGCGATGGTGGCCAGCCCCAGTTGGATGTCGTCTCCGCCGGCGTAGACGCCCTCCTGAGCGGTGGCGCCCCACTCGTCGGTCTTGATCCAGTCCTTGCCCTCGTGCAAGCCGTCGAAGCCCTGGAACTCCGGCTCCTGGCTGATGGCGGCGATGATGGCGGTGGCCGGAATCTCGAACTCCGAGCCGGGCTTGGGGACAGGGCGGGGACGCCCGGACTTGTCCGGCGCGCCCAGCTCCATGCGGATGGCGCGAATGCCCACCGCATTGCCGTTGTTGCGCAGGATCTCCACTGGAGCGGCCAGGAACTGGATGTCGATCCCTTCTTCCAAGGCGCCCTCGATCTCGGGCTTGATGGCGGGCATCTCCGCGCGCGTGCGGCGATAGAGGATCGTGGTGCTGGCGCCCAGGCGCTTGGCGATGCGGGCCGCGTCGATAGCGGTGTCACCGCCGCCGATGACGATCACCTGCTCGCCCACCTGGACCGGCTCGCCGCTGTTGACCCGGTTCAGGAACTCGGTCCCGGTGAACACGTTGGCGGCGTCCTCGCCGGGCACGCCCAGTTTCAGCCCCCTGTGCGCGCCGATGCCGACGAAAATGGCGGGATGCCGCTGCCGCAGCTCGTCCAGGGAGATGTCCTTGCCGATTATGGTGTTGCACTTCAGCTCCACGCCCACGTCCAGGATGCGCTGGATCTCGGCGTCCAGGACCTCCTGCGGCAGGCGATACCTGGGGATGCCGTAGCGCAGCATGCCGCCGGCTTCCGGAAACGCCTCGTACACCGTCACCGCGTAGCCGCGCCGGGCCAACTGATAGGCGCAGGAGAGGCCCGCCGGACCGGAGCCGATCACCCCGATGGTCTCCGGCTGGCGCTCCTCGGTGAGCTTGCTGAGCTTCCAGCCCTTGGAGATGGCCATGTCGCCGATGAAGCGCTCCATGGCGTTGATGGCCACGGGGCCTTCCTTGCCGGCGCGGTTGCAGGAGTCCTCGCACGGGTGCGGGCACACTCGGCCGCACACCGCCGGGAAGGGATTCCGCTCGGTGATCATCCGCCAGGCGATCTCGTAAGCCTGCTCATTGGTCCGGCCGTAGGCTTCCGCCTGGGCGATGGTGGTCAGCCACCCGCGGACGTCGGAACCGCTGGGACAGCCGCAGGCGCAAGGCGGCGCTTTCTCCGCATACCTGGGCCGCAGGGGGCTGATCTCGGCCCCCACGGATGCCGCCTTGATCACCGGCTTCTTAACATCTTTGAACAGTCCCATAAGCTCCGCACCTTCCTGGAATCGCAGCCTCTAGGCGTAAGGGTTAATCCTCCGCTTGATATCCTCCAGTTGCTCGAGCAGACGCTCGTGCTTGCGCTCGTCCTGGATGAGGTAGTCGAGCAGGTGCCGGTGCAACAGCAGCCGGCAATTGCGCCGGGCCTTCTCCCCCAAC